>NZ_JBLZPT010000018.1:0-15519 GCF_049199985.1 Pseudomonas kitaguniensis | reverse complement strand
CGGTGGTAGACATTGCGCCATCGCGAGCAAGCCCGCTCCCACAGTTGATCGCATTTTCAAGCGGCACAAAACAACTGTGGGAGGGGGCTTGCTCCCGATGGCGTTGTGTCAGTCGACCTGAAAATGACTGATGCACTGCTATCGGGAGCAAGCCCCCTCCCACATGTTGACCAAGCGGCTGGTTAAGCGGCGATCGACAATTTCAGCTTGTTCATTGCGCTTTTCTCAAGCTGACGAATCCGCTCGGCCGACACGTTGTACTTCTGCGCCAGGTCGTGCAGCGTGGCTTTTTCTTCCGCCAGCCAGCGCTGGTAGAGGATGTCGCGGCTGCGGTCGTCGAGCACTTCCAGCGCTTCGTGCAGGTTGTGGTTGGAGTTGTCGCTCCAGTCGGCGTCTTCCAGTTGACGCGCCGGGTCGTACCGGTGGTCTTCCAGGTAGTTGGCCGGCGATTGGAAAGCGCTGTCGTCGTCCGCTTCAGCGGCCGGGTCGAAGGCCATGTCGTGGCCGGTCAGGCGGCTTTCCATCTCGCGCACTTCACGCGGTTCCACACCGAGGCTTTCAGCCACGCGATGCACTTCTTCGTTGTTCAGCCACGCCAGGCGTTTCTTCTGGCTGCGCAGGTTGAAGAACAGCTTGCGCTGGGCCTTGGTGGTCGCGACTTTCACGATGCGCCAGTTGCGCAGGATGAACTCGTGAATTTCCGCCTTGATCCAGTGCACGGCAAACGACACCAGGCGCACGCCCATTTCCGGGTTGAAGCGCTTTACAGCCTTCATCAGGCCAACGTTACCTTCCTGGATCAGGTCAGCCTGAGCCAAGCCGTAGCCGCTATAGCTACGGGCGATATGTACGACAAAACGCAGGTGGGCGAGCACCATCTGCCGAGCCGCCCCCAAATCCTGCTCATAATAGAGACTCTCGGCCAGTTCTCGCTCCTGCTCGGGCGTCAGCAATGGAATGCTGTTGACCGTATGCACATAAGCCTCCAGGTTCGCACCCGGGACCAACGCGTAAACAGGTTGCATAGAAGTGGTCATACGAAAAAACCTCCGACTCACATAACTCGTGCAGTTCAGCACTGCGAAAATTGACCGGGAACCGTAGGACAAGTTCCCTAAACCACTGATACGGTCAATACAAACGAAACCACATTAATCTGACGTTAACGCTTTCAAACTACTTCGGTGCCAGCTCACGTAAATGCCGTGCCACCGCAATCCAGGCACCGATATACCCCAACAATACCGCGCCAAGCAAGAGGCTCAATCCATCGGCGACCGGTACCCCGGCCAGGGCAAAATCACTGCCATACAAGCCGGCAAGCCCGACGACCGCGTCGTTCAGCCAGTCCAGGCCGAACGCAAGCACGCCCCAGGACAAAATCCCGGCACCGAAGCCATAAAGCGCGCCCATGTACAGAAAAGGCCGACGCACATAGCTGTCCGTGCCGCCGACCAGTTTAATCACTTCTATCTCGGTGCGACGGTTTTCAATATGAAGACGAATGGTATTGCCTATCACCAAAAGTAATGCAGACACCAACAACACCGTCAGGCCGAACACAAAGCGGTCACCCAGCTTGAGAATCGCGGCCAGGCGCTCTACCCAGACTAGATCAAGTTGCGCCTGTTGCACCTTGGGCATGTCTGCAAGCTTTTGTCGCAGGGCTTCAAGGGCAGGTTTGTCGACTTCATTCGGCGTCACCAGCACCACGCCCGGCAGCGGGTTCTGCGGCAGCTCTTTAAGCGCCTCGCCCAAACCGGATTGTTGCTGGAACTCCTCAAGCGCCTGGTCTCGGCTGATGTACTCGGCCTCCGCTACGCCCGGCAGGTTCTTGATGTCATCGCGCAAGCTCTCGCCATCTTTGGCGCTGGCGTCGATGTTCAAATACAGCGAAATCTGCGCCGCGCGCTGCCAGGAACCGCCCAGGCGTTCGACATTATTAAGCAGCAGCGACAAGCCCATCGGCAGGCTCAAGGCCACGGCCATCACCAGGCAGGTGAAAAAGCTGCCGACCGGCTGCTTGCCGAGGCGGCGCAGGCTGTCGAGCAAGCTGGCGCGATGGCTTTCGATCCAGGCGCGCAGCAGCGTGCTGAAATCCGGGCCGTCGTCGTCGTCGCGTTTTTTCTTGCGTGGTTGCGGGTCGGCCGGTTTCGGCGCCACGCGCTCCGACACTTTAGGGCTGCGAGTGGCACTCATACGCCAGCCTCCCCGTCGCCGATCAGGCGGCCGCGTTGCAGGGTCAGCATGCGGTGGCGCATGCGCGCGATCAGTGCCAGGTCGTGGCTGGCGATCAATACGCTGGTGCCCAGGCGGTTGATGTCTTCGAACACACCCATGATTTCTGCCGCCAAGCGCGGGTCGAGGTTGCCGGTGGGTTCGTCGGCCAGCAGCAACGCCGGGCGATGGACGATGGCGCGGGCAATACCGACGCGCTGTTGTTGGCCGGTGGACAAATCGCCAGGGTACAGATCGGTTTTGTCCGACAGCGCCACGCGCTCCAGAGCCGAATCCACACGCTTGACGATTTCGGCCTTGGACAGCCCAAGAATCTGCAGCGGCAAGGCAATGTTATTGAACACCGTGCGATCGAACAGCAACTGGTGGTTCTGGAACACCACGCCGATCTGGCGGCGCAGAAACGGAATCTGCGCATTGCTGATGGTGGCCAGGTCCTGGCCTGCCAGCAGTAACTTGCCGGTGGTCGGGCGCTCCATGGCCAGCAGCAAGCGCAGCAAGGTACTTTTGCCCGCGCCCGAGTGGCCGGTCACGAACAGGAATTCGCCGCGACGCACGCGAAAGCTCAGCTCATGCAAGCCCACATGCCCGTTGGCGTAGCGTTTACCGACCTGTTCGAATCGAATCATGAACGCTCCCGCTCGGCAAACAGTGCCTGTACAAAGGGTTCGGCTTCAAAGGTGCGCAGGTCGTCGATGCCTTCACCGACACCGATATAACGAATCGGCAACCCGAACTGTTTAGCCAGCGCAAAGATCACGCCGCCTTTGGCCGTGCCGTCGAGCTTAGTCAACGCCAGGCCGGTGAGTTGCACCGTCTGGTTGAATTGCTTGGCCTGGCTGATGGCGTTCTGGCCCGTACCGGCGTCGAGCACCAGCAATACTTCGTGCGGCGCGTCTGCGTCGAGCTTGCCGATCACGCGGCGAACTTTCTTCAGCTCTTCCATCAAGTTGTCTTTGGTGTGCAGGCGGCCAGCGGTGTCGGCGATCAACACGTCGATGTTGCGCGCCTTGGCGGCTTGCACAGCATCAAAGATCACCGACGCAGAGTCGGCGCCGGTGTGCTGGGCGATGACCGGAATATTGTTGCGCTCGCCCCACACTTGCAACTGCTCCACGGCAGCGGCGCGGAAGGTGTCACCGGCGGCGAGCATGACTTTCTTGCCCTCCAACTGCAGCTTTTTAGCCAGCTTGCCGATGGTGGTAGTTTTGCCGGCGCCGTTGACGCCGACCACCAGAATCACGAACGGTTTGTTCGGGGTGATCACCAGCGGCGCTTCTACGGGCTTGAGCATCGCCGCGAGTTCAGCTTGCAGCGATTTGTAGAGCGCGTCGGCGTCGGTCAACTGCTTGCGCGCGACCTTCTGCGTCAGGCTCTGGATGATCACCGCAGTGGCTTCGACGCCCACGTCAGCGGTCAACAGGCGGGTTTCGATGTCTTCCAGCAACTCGTCATCAATAACCTTCTTGCCGAGAAACAGGCTGGCCATGCCTTCGCCGATGCTCGCGCTGGTCTTGCTCAGGCCTTGTTTGAGACGGCTGAAGAACCCGGTTTTGCTGGTTTCGACGGCAGCCACGACAGGCGCAGGCTCGACGACTACCGGCGCAGGCACTTCGACAGCTGGCAGTACGTCTGCCACAACGTGCTGCGGCTCAACCACGACCGGAATCGGCGGCGCAACGTGCTCAGCCTGCACATCTTCAACCAACGCTACGGGCTCTTCAGCCACCGGCAAGGTCGGCCATGGCGTGTGGTCGGGCGCAGGTTCAGGCGCGGCCTCAACCACCGGTTGCAACACCGGCTCGGCCATCGGCAACACCACGGGCTCCGGAATTTCGGCAACCGGCACGGCGTCTAGCAGCGGTTCAGGGATTGGCTCAGGTTGAACCTGCGGCTGTTCGACGACGGTTTCCTGCGGCTTCTTGCGCAGCCATCCGAACAGGCCTTTTTTCTCGCCAGCCGCAGCTGGGCTCTTCTTGTCGTCGTTGGAACCAAACATGGAGGACGGCTATCTCAAAGTGGCGATGCGCCAGGGCGCCTCGGTAAATAAATTCGATGCAGAACAGACTGTTTTAACGCTCGCTTGTTCATGCGCAACATTTTGTAAGGCGTAAATAAAGGCCTTAACGAATCGTTTCAATATAGGACTGAAGCGATAAAATCGTCGAAAAGTGGCGGATCGTCGGGAAAACCCGGCGCCAACTGCCACATTCCTACGACTGAACCTTGGACAAGATGACTGCCACAGTGGCCGTGTCCAAATCGGATCAGTATCCTAGGGCGTGTCATTCCTCATTACCAGTACTGGTAATGAGGAATGACACGCCCTAACCTCCTCGCCCGCCGACGCTAAGACCACGCGGGCAGCTCAACAGGTTTAAAAACGAATGAATGCTCTAGCCCGCCGCGCCGCAGGCCTGCTGCTCGGCACAGTTTGTCTGCCCCTTTCAGCTTTGGCTGCCGACCCACAACCCACGCATGAATTCACTCTGGATAACGGCCTCAAGGTGGTCGTGCGCGAAGACCATCGCGCGCCGGTGGTGGTTTCCCAGGTGTGGTACAAGGTCGGTTCGAGCTACGAAACCCCTGGCCAGACCGGTTTGTCCCACGCGCTGGAACACATGATGTTCAAGGGCAGCGCAAAAATCGGCCCCGGTGAAGCCTCGCTGATCCTGCGCGATTTGGGCGCCGAAGAAAATGCGTTCACCAGTGACGACTACACCGCCTACTACCAAGTGCTGGCCCGTGATCGCCTGGGCGTCGCCTTCGAACTGGAAGCCGACCGCATGGCCAGCCTGCGCCTGCCGGCCGACGAGTTCAGCCGCGAGATCGAGGTGATCAAGGAAGAGCGCCGCCTGCGCACCGACGACAACCCGATGTCCAAGGCTTTTGAGCGTTTCAAGGCCATGGCGTATCCGGCCAGCGGCTACCACACGCCGACCATCGGCTGGATGGCTGACCTTGAACGCATGAAGGTTGAAGAGCTGCGCCACTGGTATCAATCCTGGTATGTACCGAACAACGCCACGCTGGTGGTGGTCGGCGACGTCACCCCGGACGAGGTGAAGAACCTGGCCCAGCGCTACTTCGGCCCAATCCCCAAGCGTGATGTGCCGCCGGCCAAGATCCCGCTGGAACTGGCCGAGCCCGGTGAGCGCTTGCTGACGATGCATGTTCAGACGCAACTGCCCAGCGTGATTCTTGGTTTCAACGTGCCGGGCCTGGCCACCGCCGAAGACAAACGTTCGGTGCAAGCGCTGCGACTGATTTCGGCCCTGCTGGATGGCGGCTACAGCGCGCGTATTTCCGAGCAACTGGAACGCGGTGAAGAGCTGGTTTCCGCTGCTTCCACCAACTATGACGCGTACACCCGTGGCGACAGCTTGTTCAGCCTTTCGGCCACACCGAACCAGCAAAAGAAAAAGACCATTGCGCAAGCCGAAGCGGGCCTGTGGCGCCTGCTGGATGAGTTGAAAGCCAAGCCGCCGACCGCCGCAGAACTTGAGCGTATCCGCGCCCAAGTGATTGCCGGCGTGGTCTATCAGCGTGACTCCATCACCAGCCAGGCCACGGCCATTGGCTCGCTGGAAACCGTCGGCCTGTCCTGGAAGCTGATGGACACTGAACTGGCCGACCTGCAAAGCGTGACCCCGGAAGACATCCAGAAGGCTGCGCGCACCTATTTCACCCGCGAACGTTTGAGCGTCGCCCATGTTTTGCCTGAGGAGACCGCTCATGAGTGATCGCAAAAGCAGCCGCCTGATTTTCCCCGGCCTGGTGATCGTCACCCTGATCGCCGCCAGCGCCGTGTACTTCCTGCGCCCAAGCGAGTCCGTCGCCAGCCAGGCGCTGGACAAGGCTCAATCGACGAACACACTGCAATCGCTGGCGGAGCTGGACGGCAAGGCGCCGACCAACCGCAAGCTCGACGTACAAACCTGGACCACCGCCGAGGGCGCCAAGGTGCTGTTCGTCGAAACCCATGAATTGCCGATGTTCGACCTGCGCATTCTGTTCGCCGCGGGCAGCAGCCAGGACGGCAATACGCCCGGCGTGGCGCTGCTGACTAACGCCATGCTCAACGAAGGCGTGCCGGGCAAAGATGTCAGCCAGATCGCCAGCGGGTTTGAAGGCCTGGGCGCTGATTTTGGCAATGGCGCTTTCCGCGACATGGCACTGGTGTCGCTGCGCAGCCTGAGCGACAGCGATAAACGCGACGCGGCCCTGGCGCTGTTTGACGAGGTGATCGGCAAGCCGACCTTCCCGGCCGACTCACTGGCGCGCATCAAGAACCAGATTCTTGCGGGTTTTGAATACCAGAAGCAGAACCCGGCCAAGCTGGCCAGCCTTGAACTGTTCAAGCGCCTGTACGGTGACCACCCTTACGCGCACCCGAGTGAAGGCACGCCCGAGAGCGTTCCGGCGATTACCCTGGCGCAGTTGCAGGCGTTCCACGCCAAGGCTTACGCCGCGGGTAATGCGGTGATTGCCGTGGTAGGCGACCTGACCCGCGCCGAGGCTGAGGCGATGACGGCCAAGGTGTCGGCGTCGCTGCCCAAAGGCCCGGCCATGGCGAAGATCGCCCAGCCGACCGAGCCGAAAGCCGGCCTGAGCCATATCGAGTTCCCATCCAAGCAAACGCACCTGCTGTTCGCCCAATTGGGCATCGACCGCGCCGACCCGGACTACGCGGCGTTGTCGCTGGGCAACCAGATACTCGGCGGCGGTGGTTTCGGCACCCGCTTGATGAGCGAAGTGCGCGAGAAACGCGGCCTGACCTACGGCGTCTACTCCGGCTTCTCGCCGATGCAAGTGCGTGGCCCGTTCATGATCAACCTGCAAACCCGCGCCGAAATGAGCGGCGGCACCCTGCGCCTGGTCGAGGACGTGTTGGCCGACTACCTCAAGACCGGCCCGACGCAAAAAGAGCTGGATGACGCCAAGCGCGAGCTGGCCGGCAGCTTCCCGCTGTCGACCGCGAGCAACGCCGATATTGTCGGGCAGCTGGGCGCCATGGGTTTCTACAACCTGCCGCTGAGCTATCTGGAAGATTTCATGAAACAATCGCAAGCCCTGACCGTAGAGCAGGTCAAGGCTGCAATGAACAAACACTTGAGCGCCGACAAGATGGCCATCGTGACCGCCGGCCCGACGATTGCGCAAAAGCCACTACCGCCCCCCACTGATAAACCTGCCGAGCAGCCGCTCGGGGTTCCGGAGCATTAATGGCCAGTTCATCTCGCCCGAAAAAACCTGTCCACAACGTGCATAACGGTGTGGGCCAACTGCGCATCATTGGTGGCGAATGGGGCAGCCGCAAGCTGAGCTTCCCTGACGTCGTGGGCCTGCGCCCAACGCCGGACCGCGTGCGTGAAACCCTGTTCAACTGGCTCGCGCCGTACATCGGCGGGGCCAAGGTGCTGGACCCGTTCGCCGGCAGCGGCGCGCTGTTTCTGGAGGCGCTGTCCCGTGGCGCAGCCCAGGCCCAGGCGCTGGACGCGAGCAATGTGGCCGTTTCCAGCCTCAAGGAACACTTGGGCACCCTGCGCTGCACCACCGGCCAGGTGCAAACTGCCGACGCGTTGCGCTACCTGGAAACCCAGCCGGCCACCGCATACGACGTTGTGTTCCTCGACCCGCCGTTCAACCAGAACCTGTTGCCCACCGTGTGCGCATTGCTGGAAGAGCGTCAATGGCTGGCCGCGGATGCGTGGGTTTACACTGAAAGCGAAACTGCGCCGTCTACCCTCGGCCTGCCGGGGAGCTGGCGCCTGCACCGCGAGCAAAAATCCGGCCGGGTGTATTACGCGCTGTGGCACCGTTTTGTCGAAAGCGCTGCATAAGCGCTTTTGTGGCGAGCGGGCTTGCCACAACTAGCCCGATCACCACAGAGCGTTTGTTCGCAACGAGACATTCATGACCCCTTCCGTCGACCTGTTCAAACCCGCCTTCGGCCTCGGCAACCCTCACGCGCAAACGCTGTGGGGGCCGCTACTGCGCCCCACCACGCACATCGAGCGCCAGCGCGAGCGGCTGTGGCTGGACGACGGCGACTTTCTCGACCTTGACTGGCATGGCCCGCACGACGCGCAAGCGCCGTTGGTGCTGGTGCTGCATGGGCTGACCGGGTCGTCCAATTCGCCCTACGTGGCCGGCCTGCAAAAAGTTCTCGCCGCTCAAGGCTGGGCCAGCGCAGCGTTGAACTGGCGCGGCTGCTCCGGCGAGCCCAACCTGTTGGCACGCAGTTATCACTCGGGCGCCAGTGAAGACCTGGCAGCAGCGATTGCACACCTGCGTACCAAGCGGCCGTTGGCGCCGCTGTATGCCGTGGGTTATTCGCTGGGCGGTAATGTACTGCTCAAACACCTGGGCGAAACCGGCCTGGCCTGCGGACTGCAAGGTGCGGCAGCGGTGTCGGTGCCGTTTCGTCTGGATCAGTGTGCGGATCGCATTGGGCTGGGGTTTTCGCGGGTTTATCAAAAGCACTTTATGCGCGAGATGCTCGCGTATATCCGCGTTAAACAAAGGCGTTTTCTACAGGATGGCCGTGCTGACGGGCTGAAAACCCTGGAGTCACTCGGTTCGCTTGAAAAGATGCGCACGTTCTGGGATTTCGACGGGCGTGTGACCGCGCCGCTGCACGGCTTCCTCAGTGCCGAGGACTATTACCGCCACGCGTCGAGTCGGTATTACCTCGGTAAAATCCGCACACCGACGTTGATTATCCAGGCCGCCGATGACCCGTTCGTGTTCGCCCACAGCTTGCCCGAGGCCAGCGAACTGTCGGCGTGCACCGAGTTCGAGTTGCTGGCCAAAGGCGGGCATGTGGGGTTTGTCGATGGTTCGCTGAAACAGCCAGGTTACTACCTCGAACGACGCATACCTCAGTGGCTGCTGACACAACACCGTCGCCAGTCACCATAGAGCGTGGGAACGATCAGTAAATTAGTCGCCGGTAGCAATTGCCCGCGCCGGGTCGGTAATCCACTCGCTCCACGAGCCCGCATACAGTTTGCCCAACGGATAACCCGCCAGGCTCAGGGCGAACAGGTTATGGCAGGCCGTTACGCCCGAACCGCAATACGCCACCAGCGCATCCGGTGAACGGCCCTGCAACTGCGCAGCGAAGCGCTGCTTGAGCTGCTGCGCCGGAAGAAAACGGCCATCGCTGCTCAGGTTTTCATTGAAGGCTGCGCATTGCGCACCGGGAATGTGCCCGGCGATCGGGTCGATGGGCTCCACTTCGCCACGAAAACGCGGCTGGGCGCGCGCGTCAATCAACGTCATGCCGGGTTCGCCCAAGCGTTTTTGCAACTGCTCGGCGTCCAGCAGCAGGCGGTTGTCTGGCGTGCCCGCGAAAGTCCCCGGCTCAACCACCGGCGCGTCCAGGCTCAGCGGGTAACCGGCCGAGTGCCAGGCCTTCAGGCCACCGTCCAGCACAAACACGCCCTCGCGCTTGCCCAACCAGGCCAACAGCCACCAGGCACGGGCGGCAAAGGCGCCAGGGCCGTCGTCGTACAGCACAACGTCGGTGTCGGCGTTGACGCCCCAAGCCCGCAGTTGCTGAACCAGCGCGCCTGCCGGCGGCAGCGGGTGGCGACCTGTCACGCCTTTGGTGACCGGGCCACTGAGGTGGCGTTCCAGGTCGGCATATTGCGCGCCCTCAATATGCCCTTCGGCATAACTGCAACGCCCGTAGTCCGGGTCTTCCAGGGCAAAACGACAATCCAGAATCACCAGAGCGCCGCGCTGTTGGCGCTCGTTCAATTGCTGCGGGCTGATCAGTTGGGCAAGCGGCATGCGGCACTCCTGTGAACAGATTCGGGAAAGGTCCTACTTCACTTCTTCCAGTGCCTGGTTCAACGGCACGTAAAACTCTTTGAACAAGGCATCCACCGCCTCTTTCGCTTCGGGCGTGACGAACCCTGCCTCCAGCACCAGCACCTGATACACCCCGCGCTTGATCGCTTCGGCGCTCAAGTGGGCGGAATTTTCATTGGTGGTACACAAAAAACGCACCCACGAAGTGAGGATGATCCAGGCGTTCAGGGTCAGGGCTTCCGTTTGCACCGGGTCCATCGTGAGGATGCCGGCGTCGACAAACCCTTGGTAAATGGCGCCGCCCTGAATCAGGCAACGCTGGGAAAAGCGCCGGTAACTGGTGGCCAATTCCGGGTCGCTTTCCAGCAGGTGTTCGAGGTCGCGGTGCAGGAAACGGTAACGCCACATGCCGGCCAGCACCGCCTGCAGGTAGAACCGTTTGTCTTCGACGGTCACTGCGCGGCCTTGAGGCGGGCGCAGAAAGCTGTCCACCAAGGCTTCGTATTCGCGAAACAGCACGGCGATAATCGCCTGCTTATTCGGGAAGTGGTAGTACAGGTTGCCCGGCGAAATTTCCATGTGGGCAGCGATATGGTTGGTACTGATGCTGCGCTCACCTTGCTGGTTAAAAAGCTCCAGGCTGGTTTGCACAATGCGTTCGCTGGTCTTTACTCGGGGTGCCATAGGGATCAGCTTCTGTGCACGTGATGGAACATCTTACGGCCTATCCTTATCAGGATAAATCCGCATGTTGCTGCAACGGCATTTGACAATTTAGAGCAATAGCTCTAGAAACTCAGGCAGACCTATAACAAACGGGAACTGCGCCATGCCTGCCAACGTTGCCTACCTGCAAGATTCCCAAGCGCTGGCTCAACTCCAGCACCTGTTCGACGCCCAACGCCTCGCCTATGCGGCCAACCCGATGCCGCCAGCGGCGCAACGCCAGCAATGGCTCAAGGCACTGCGCGACCTGCTCAGCGACGAACGCCAAGCGTTGATCAATGCGATCAGCCAGGACTTCAGCCATCGCAGCGCAGACGAAACCCTGTTCGCCGAACTGATGCCGAGCCTGCACGGCATTCACTACGCCAGCAAACACCTCAAGGGCTGGATGAAGCCATCGCGGCGCGCCGTAGGCATTGCCTTTCAACCCGCATCGGCCAAAGTCATCTACCAGCCGTTGGGCGTGGTCGGGGTAATCGTGCCCTGGAACTACCCACTGTACTTGGCCATCGGCCCGTTGGTCGGCGCTTTGGCGGCAGGTAACCGGGTGATGCTCAAACTCAGTGAATCCACGCCCGCCACGGGTGAACTGCTCAAGGCGCTATTGGCCAAAGTCTTCCCTGAGGACCTGGTGTGCGTGGTGCTGGGCGAAGCCGATGTGGGCATGGCGTTTTCCAAACTGCGCTTCGATCACCTGCTATTTACCGGGGCCACCAGCATCGGCAAGCACGTGATGCGTGCGGCCGCCGAACACCTCACGCCGGTCACGCTGGAACTGGGCGGCAAGTCGCCAGCCATCGTCTCCGCCGATGTACCGCTCAAGGACGCTGCCGAGCGCATCGCCTTCGGCAAGACGCTTAACGCCGGGCAAACCTGCGTGGCGCCGGACTACGTGCTGGTGCCGGAAGACCGCGTGCAGGGTTTCGTCGAAGCCTACAGCAAGGCGGTTCGCGGGTTTTATCCGACCTTGGCTGATAACCCGGACTACACCGCCATCATTAACGAGCGGCAGTTGGCCCGGCTGAATGCCTACGTCAAGGACGCCACCGATAAAGGCGCCACGCTGATTGCGCTGTACGACCAGGGCCAGGCACGGCGCATGGCCCACAGCCTGTTGCTGAATGTCAGTGATGAGATGACGGTGATGCAGGACGAAATCTTCGGCCCCTTGCTGCCGATCGTGCCTTATCGCGGCATCGACCAGGCGTTTGCCTACATCAACCAGCGCCCTCGCCCACTGGCCCTGTATTACTTCGGCTACAACAAGCGCGAACAAAACCGCGTGCTCCACGAAACCCATTCCGGCGGCGTGTGCCTGAACGACACCCTGCTGCACGTGGCTCAAGACGACATACCGTTTGGCGGCATCGGCCCGTCAGGCATGGGCCACTACCACGGCCACGAAGGGTTCCTCACGTTCAGCAAGGCCAAAGGTGTGCTGGTGAAACAGCGCCTGAACGCGGCGAAGTTGATCTACCCGCCCTACGGCAAGTCGATCCAGGCGTTGATTCAGAAGCTGTTTATTCGCTGATGCCGCCAACGCCGGCCAGCAGAAATCCAAGCGTTATTAGCCCAAGCGACCCGCCCGACCTTTGAACACATGACTGCACGCGTAACGCTGGTCTGCAAAACACCGCAGAAAACCTCCATTGACCATAAGTCGACTTGGCCCACCGTTAATGCTGCGATACCATCCGGTTCCCCAACGGACTCCGCCAGGACGACGCGATGAACCGAGTGTTGTACCCAGGTACCTTCGACCCGATTACCAAAGGCCATGGCGATTTGGTCGAACGCGCCTCTCGCCTGTTCGACCATGTGATCATCGCGGTCGCTGCCAGCCCCAAGAAAAACCCGCTGTTTCCTCTGGAACAGCGCGTGGAGTTGGCGCGAGAGGTCACCAAACACCTGCCCAACGTGGAAGTGATGGGTTTTTCGACGCTGCTGGCGCACTTTGCCAAAGAGCAGAACGCCAACGTGTTCCTGCGCGGCCTGCGTGCGGTGTCGGACTTCGAATACGAATTTCAGCTGGCGAACATGAACCGCCAATTGGCGCCGGACGTGGAAAGTTTGTTCCTCACACCGTCGGAGCGTTATTCGTTTATTTCCTCGACGTTAGTCCGTGAAATCGCCGCTTTGGGCGGAGATATAACCAAGTTTGTGCACCCGGCTGTGGCGGATGCGCTGACGTTGCGTTTCAAGAAGTAGTTTCTGTGGTAGCAAGCGGGCCTCCTGTGGCGAGCCCGCCCGCCACAGGGCCCGCTCGCCACCAGATCTGACAGGCCACAGGTCAGACCCGCTCGCACTGCGGGCGCCAATGCGGCACAATTGCGCGCATTAGTTTTCAGATGCCTTGGCTGACAGCCCTGGCAGGAGTTTCCATGTCCTTGATCATCACCGACGATTGCATCAACTGCGACGTCTGCGAACCCGAGTGCCCGAACGCCGCGATTTCACAGGGCGAAGAGATCTACGTGATCGACCCCAACCTGTGCACTCAGTGTGTCGGCCACTACGACGAGCCTCAGTGCCAGCAAGTGTGCCCGGTGGATTGCATTCCGCTGGATGAGGCCCATCCGGAATCGGAAGAGCAGTTGATGGAGAAGTACCGCAAGATTACCGGTAAAGCCTGAGACTTTGTGACGCCCATTAGGGCCTCATCGCAGGCAAGCCAGCTCCCACATTTGGATGTGTGGATACAAGCTGGCTTGCCTGCGATGGCTATATCAGCCATCACACAACACTCAGCGCTGACACTTGGGGCAAAACACACTCGCCCGCTGCCCCAGCACCACATTGCGCAACTCGGCGCCGCAGACCTTGCACGCCTCGCCGCCACGGCCATAAACGAACAGCTCCTGCTGGAAATACCCCGGCTGCCCGTCACCCCCGATAAAGTCGCGCAACGTAGTGCCGCCGCGCTCGATGGCCGCTGCCAGGATGCGCTTGATCTCAATCGCCAGTTTCAAATAACGCGCGCGTGAAATACCGCCAGCCTCACGGCGTGGATCTATGCCCGCCGCGAACAGCGCTTCGGTCGCGTAGATATTGCCCACGCCCACCACCACCGCGTTGTCCATGATGAACGGCTTCACCGCCATCGAGCGCCCGCGCGAAAGCTTGAACAAACGCTCGCCATCAAACAGGTCGGTCAACGGCTCCGGCCCCAATCGAATCAACAACTCGTGGTTGTGCGGGTCCTGGCTCCAGAGCATCGCGCCGAAACGTCGCGGGTCGGTGTAGCGCAGGGCCAGGCCGGATTCGAGTTCAATATCCACATGCTCATGTTTGGCCGCCGGCATGCCGACTTCCACCAGACGCAGGTTGCCCGACATGCCCAAGTGGCTGATCAAGGTGCCCACTTCGGCATTGATCAACAAATACTTGGCCCGCCGCTCCACCAGTACGATGCGCTGCCCGGACAGCCGCACATCCAAATCTTCCGGGATCGGCCAGCGCAGGCGCCGTTCGCGCACTACCACGCGGCTGACGCGCTGGCCTTCCAGGTGCGGCGCAATCCCGCGCCGGGTGGTTTCAACTTCTGGTAACTCGGGCATGTGTACCTCGTGGAAAAAACGGTCAGTGCGCGCCCAGCTCGCGGATCGACAACTTCATGCTCTCGAAGTCGTAGTCCGACAGGCCCACGTAATCCAGCACCAGGTGGCCGATGGCATCCCACTCATGGTCCACCGCCTGGTTACCCAGCACGCGATGGGACGCGCAGATGTGTTCAGCCATTTTCAGGATCGCCAACAGGTTTTTCAGCTGAGGGTTGCGCGACGACTCATCGCTGAAAATCGCCAAGGCATTGTGGTGGTTGGCGATGGCGTCGGTTACATGCTCCGGCAGGCGCCAGGATTTGGCGGTGTAGTAGCCGACCACGGCGTGGTTGGTGTTGAACGTTTTGTTCTCGGTGTCGACCACGCGGCAGTCGGGGCCGGCATTCGCGTAGGCCTCTTCGAGTACGCCCATGTAACTGGGGAACCGCTTGAGCATCAACGGCACGCCACAATCGTGGAACAAGCCCAGTGCGTAGGCCTCGTCCACTGCTTGCGAACCGGTGCGCTTAGCCAGCGTCAGGCAGGTCATGGCCACATCCTGGGCGGTGTCCCAGAAACGGTTGAGGGCAACGATGGTGTCGTCGCTCATCTCGCCTTTGATCGACTGCGCGTTGATCAAGTTGATGATCGAACGGCTGCCCAGCAGGTTCACCGCGCGCTGGATCGAGGCGATCTTGTTGCTCAGCCCGTAATACGGCGAGTTGACCAGCTTCAACAACGCGCCGGACAGGCCAGGGTCCTGGGAGATCAACCGTGCGATCACATCCAGGTCCGGGTCGGGCATGTACTGCTCCATCTGCAAATCCACCATGATTTGCGGTTGAGGCGGCACGCTGATGCCTTGCAGGGCCTGCTGGATCTGTTCGGCGGAAAGCTCTTGGGACATAAATACACACTCTGGGCTAGGGGGCGATTCTAACCTCTATGGGAACCTGACCGACACCTCAAAAAGCCGAACTGAACCCCGATCAAATGTGGGAGCTGGCTTGCCTGCGATTGCATCACCGCCGTACGTCAGATACACCGCGCCGTCTGTATCGCAGGCAAGCCAGCTTGTATGGTTAGACTTGTAGGGGTGGTGGGACTAAAAGCCAGCATCTGACTCTAGCCAGTACAGACCGTGGGAGACTTCGCCCCACCCCTTCACCCAAAACGCCGATAAGGAATGCATCGG
>NZ_JBLZPT010000017.1:105530-116484 GCF_049199985.1 Pseudomonas kitaguniensis | reverse complement strand
CGACTCAGGCCCTGGTCATCATCGCCCGCAAGCTGGCTCGCATCGCGTTTTCTCTCATGAAAAACCTGAGCGAATACCAGTCGAAAGCGGTTTTGGAGGCTTCCCCAAAACCATAGAATCTCCCACACATGCCAGCCCCCCATCAGCCTGTTCCCGGATTTGTTCGGTGTTGTTTCGCCAATGTCGTAAACGCACCCTTGCGTGGCGTCCGTAGGCATTTGACCTGCGGGCGCCAGCCCTACCATCGCATCAAAGGGCCCTGCACGGGCCTCAACAATACGAAAGGCTGGGAGAGACGCGATGTTCAGCAAGAAAGACCAGATCCAGGGGTATGACGACGCATTGCTGGCGGCGATGAATGCCGAAGAGCAGCGTCAGGAAGATCATATCGAGCTGATCGCGTCGGAGAACTACACCAGCAAACGTGTGATGCAAGCGCAAGGCAGCGGCCTCACCAACAAATACGCCGAAGGCTACCCCGGCAAACGCTACTACGGTGGCTGCGAACACGTGGACAAGGTTGAGGTGCTGGCCATCGAACGTGCCAAGCAGTTGTTCGGCGCCGATTACGCCAACGTGCAGCCGCATTCCGGCTCATCCGCCAACAGCGCGGTGTACCTGGCGCTGCTGAATGCCGGTGACACGATTCTTGGCATGAGCCTGGCCCACGGCGGCCACCTGACCCACGGCGCCAAAGTGTCGTCCTCGGGCAAGCTGTACAACGCGGTGCAATATGGCATCAACACCGACACCGGCTTGATCGACTACGACGAAGTCGAGCGCCTGGCGGTCGAGCACCAGCCGAAAATGGTTGTGGCGGGTTTCTCCGCCTACTCCAAAACCCTGGATTTCCCGCGCTTTCGCGCAATCGCCGACAAAGTCGGCGCGTTGCTGTTCGTCGACATGGCCCACGTCGCCGGCCTGGTCGCTGCCGGCCTGTACCCGAACCCGCTGCCCTACGCCGACGTGGTCACCACCACCACCCACAAAACCCTGCGCGGTCCGCGTGGCGGTTTGATCCTGGCCAGGTCCAACCCGGAGATTGAGAAAAAGCTTAACTCGGCCGTGTTCCCCGGCGCTCAGGGCGGCCCGCTGATGCATGTGATCGCCGGCAAAGCGGTGTGCTTCAAGGAAGCCCAAGAGCCGGGTTTCAAGGTATATCAGCAACAGGTCATTGATAACGCGCAGGCCATGGCCGAGGTGTTTATCAAGCGCGGCTACGACGTGGTGTCCGGCGGCACCGACAACCACTTGTTTCTGGTCAGCCTGATCCGTCAGGGCCTCACCGGCAAAGAGGCCGACGCTGCGCTCGGCCGTGCGCACATCACCGTCAACAAGAACGCCGTGCCGAACGACCCGCAGTCGCCGTTCGTGACCTCGGGCCTGCGCATCGGCACCCCGGCGGTGACCACGCGTGGATTCAAAGTGCCGCAGTGCATTGAGCTGGCCGGCTGGATCTGCGACATCCTCGACAACCTCGGCGACGCCGATGTGGAGGCCAACGTGGCCAAGCACGTGTCTGCCCTGTGCGCTGATTTCCCGGTTTATCGCTGAGCGCGGTTTTGGAGTAATGACTATGCAACGCTACTCAGGCTTCGGCCTCTTCAAGCACTCACTCAGCCACCACGAAAACTGGCAGAAGATGTGGCGCACGCCCACCCCTAAAAAGGTCTACGACGTAATCATCGTCGGCGGCGGCGGGCATGGTCTGGCCACCGCCTATTACTTGGCCAAGGAACACGGCATCACCAACGTGGCCGTGGTCGAGAAAGGCTGGTTGGGCGGCGGCAACACGGCGCGCAACACCACCATCGTGCGCTCCAACTACCTGTGGGACGAGTCGGCGCACCTGTACGAACACGCGATGAAACTCTGGGAAGGTTTGTCGCAAGACCTCAACTACAACGTGATGTTCTCGCAGCGTGGCGTCTACAACCTGTGCCACACCCTGCAAGACATCCGTGACTCCGAGCGCCGCGTCAGCGCCAACCGCCTCAACGGCGTCGACGGTGAACTGCTCAACGCCAAGCAAGTGGCCGACGAGATCCCGTACCTCGACTGCTCAAAAAACACCCGCTACCCGGTACTCGGCGCCACCGTGCAACGGCGCGGCGGCGTGGCGCGTCACGATGCCGTGGCGTGGGGTTTTGCGCGTGCGGCTGACGCACTCGGCGTGGACCTGATCCAGCAGACTGAAGTGGTCGGCTTTCGCAAGGAAAACGGCGTGTGCATCGGTGTGGAAACCAACAAAGGCTTCATCGGCGCCAAGCGCGTCGGTGTGGTGACCGCCGGTAACTCCGGGCACATGGCCTCGCTGGCGGGCTTCCGTCTGCCGATCGAATCCCACCCGCTGCAAGCGCTCGTTTCCGAGCCGATCAAGCCGATTATCGACAGCGTGATCATGTCCAACGCCGTGCACGGTTACATCAGCCAGTCCGACAAGGGCGACCTGGTGATCGGCGCCGGTATCGACGGCTACAACGGTTACGGCCAGCGCGGCTCATACCCGGTGATCGAGCACACCATTCAGGCCATCGTCGAGATGTTCCCGGTGCTCTCGCGCGTGCGCATGAACCGCCAGTGGGGCGGCATCGTCGACACCACGCCGGACGCCTGCCCGATCATCTCCAAGACCCCCGTGCCGAACATGTTCTTCAACTGCGGTTGGGGCACCGGTGGCTTCAAGGCCACGCCAGGCTCAGGCAACGTGTTTGCCGCAAGCCTCGCCAAGGGTGAAATGCACCCACTGGCGGCACCCTTCTCCATCGACCGTTTCCACAACGGTGCGTTGATCGACGAACACGGCGCTGCGGCTGTCGCCCACTAACAGGAGAAATTCCCTATGTTGCATATCTTCTGTCCTCACTGTGGCGAACTGCGCTCCGAAGAGGAATTCCACGCCGCCGGCCAAGCGCACATCCCGCGCCCGCTGGACCCGAATGCCTGCACCGACGCCGAGTGGGGCGACTACCTGTTCTTTCGCGATAACCCGCGTGGCCTGCACCACGAACTGTGGATTCACGCCGCCGGTTGCCGCCAGTATTTCAACGCCACGCGCGACACCCTGACCTACGAAATTGTTGAAACCTACAAAATCGGCGAGAAGCCGCAATTCACCGCCAAGGCCGCTGGAGAGAAGGTATGAGCCAGATCAATCGCCTGTCCAACGGTGGCCGCATCGACCGCAATAAAGTCCTCACGTTCAGCTTCAACGGCCAGAGCTACAAAGGCTTTGAAGGCGACACACTGGCCGCCGCGTTGCTGGCCAACGGCGTCGACATCATCGGTCGCAGCTTTAAGTACTCGCGCCCGCGCGGCATCTTTGCTGCCGGCGCCGAAGAGCCCAACGCAGTGCTGCAGATCGGCGCCACCGAAGCCACCCAGATTCCCAACGTGCGCGCCACGCAACAGGCGCTGTATCAGGGTTTGGTCGCGACCAGCACCAACGGCTGGCCGAACGTTAACAATGACGTGATGGGCATTCTCGGCAAGGTCGGCGGCAAGCTGATGCCGCCGGGTTTTTACTACAAAACCTTCATGTACCCGCAATCGTTTTGGATGACCTACGAGAAGTACATCCGCAAGGCTGCCGGGCTGGGCCGCTCGCCAACCGAGAACGACCCGGACACCTACGACAACTTCAACCGTCACTGCGACGTGCTGATTGTCGGCGCTGGCCCCGCGGGTTTGGCTGCCGCACTGGCGGCCGCACGCAGTGGTGCGCGCGTGATCATCGCTGACGAGCAAGAAGAGTTCGGCGGCTCGTTGCTTGACTCGCGCGAAAGCCTCGACGGCAAGCCTGCGGCTGAATGGGTCGCCAGCGTGATCGCCGAGCTCAAAGCGCTGCCGGACGTGGTGCTGCTGCCGCGCGCTACCGTCAACGGCTACCACGACCACAACTTCCTGACCATTCACGAGCGCCTCACCGATCACCTCGGCGACCGAGCGCCGATCGGCCAGGTTCGCCAGCGTATTCACCGTGTGCGCGCCCAACGCGTGGTGCTGGCGACCGGTGCGTGCGAGCGCCCGCTGGTGTACGGCAACAACGACGTGCCGGGCAACATGCTGGCGGGTGCGGTGTCTACTTACGTGCGTCGCTACGGCGTGGCGCCGGGTAAAAAACTGCTGCTGTCGACCAACAACGACCACGCCTACCGCGTGGCGCTGGACTGGTTCGACGCAGGCCTGGCGGTGGTGGCCGTGGCCGATGCGCGCCACAACCCGCGTGGCGCGTTGGTCGAAGAAGCGCGCGCCAAAGGCATTCGCATCCTCACCGGCAGCGCCGTGATCGAAGCCCGTGGCAGCAAGCACGTGACGGCCGCGCGCGTCGCTGCTATCGACGTCAACGCACACAAAGTCACCAGCCCCGGCGAGTGGCTGGAGTGCGACCTGGTCGCCAGTTCCGGCGGTTACAGCCCGGTGGTTCACTTGGCCTCGCACTTGGGCGGCAAGCCGACCTGGCGTGAAGACATCCTCGGTTTTGTACCGGGCGAAGCGCCGCAAAAACGTGTGTGCGTCGGCGGTATTAATGGCGTCTACGGCCTGGGTGATTCCCTGGCGGATGGTTTTGAAGGCGGCGTGCGCGCGGCCAGTGAAGCCGGGTTCGCGCCGGTAGAAGGCACGCTGCCAAAAGCCTTGAGCCGTGTCGAAGAACCGACCTTGGCGCTGTTCCAGGTGCCGCACGAGAAAGCCACCGCCCGCGCGCCAAAGCAATTTGTCGACCTGCAAAACGACGTGACCGCCGCCGCCATCGAACTCGCGACCCGCGAAGGTTTCGAGTCGGTCGAGCACGTCAAACGCTACACCGCGCTGGGTTTCGGCACCGACCAGGGCAAGCTCGGCAACGTCAACGGCCTGGCGATTGCCGCGCGTTCGCTGAACGTGAGCATTGCGCAGATGGGCACCACCATGTTCCGCCCCAACTACACGCCGGTAACCTTCGGCGCGGTGGCAGGTCGTCACTGTGGGCATATTTTTGAGCCGGTGCGCTACACCGCGTTGCACGCCTGGCACGTGAAAAACGCCGCCGAGTTTGAAGACGTCGGCCAGTGGAAACGCCCTTGGTACTTCCCGCGCAACGGTGAAGACCTGCACGCCGCAGTCAAACGCGAATGCCTGGCCGTGCGCGACAGCGTCGGCCTGCTGGACGCGTCGACCCTCGGCAAAATCGACATTCAAGGCCCGGATGCGCGTGAGTTCCTCAACCGTATCTACAGCAACGCCTGGACCAAGCTCGACGTGGGCAAGGCGCGTTACGGCCTGATGTGCAAGGAAGACGGCATGGTCTTCGATGACGGCGTGACCGCCTGCCTCGCCGATAACCACTTCCTGATGACCACCACCACCGGCGGCGCCGCCCGCGTATTGCAGTGGCTGGAAATCTACCAACAAACCGAATGGCCGGACCTCAAGGTGTACTTCACTTCGGTTACCGACCATTGGGCGACCATGACTTTGTCTGGCCCCAACAGCCGCAAGCTGCTGGCGCACGTTACCGACATCGACCTGGACAAAGACGGCTTCCCGTTCATGACCTGGAAAGAAGGCCTGGTCGGCGGCGTGCCGGCGCGGGTGTTTCGAATCTCGTTCACCGGTGAGCTGTCGTATGAAATCAACGTGCAGGCCGACTACGCCATGGGCGTGCTTGAGCAGATCGTCGAGGCGGGCAAGCAGTACAACCTGACGCCGTATGGCACCGAAACCATGCACGTGTTGCGCGCCGAGAAGGGCTTCATCATCGTCGGCCAGGACACCGACGGCTCGATGACCCCGGACGACTTGAACATGGGCTGGTGCGTGGGCCGTACCAAAGCGTTCTCGTGGATCGGCTGGCGCGGGATGAACCGTGAAGACTGCGTGCGTGAACAGCGCAAGCAACTGGTCGGGCTCAAACCGATTGATCCAACCGTGTGGCTGCCGGAAGGCGCGCAGTTGGTGTTCGACGCTAAACAGACAATCCCGATGAAGATGGTCGGCCACGTGACGTCAAGCTATGCGCATAACTCGCTGGGTTATTCGTTTGCGATGGCGGTGGTCAAGGGCGGCTTGAAGCGCATCGGCGAACGAGTGTTTTCGCCGCAGGCGGACGGCAGCGTGATCGAGGCGCAGATCGTGTCTTCGGTGTTCTTCGACCCGAAAGGCGAGCGGCAGAATATCTGACAGACCGAGGTGCCTGCATCGCAGGCAAGCCAGCTCCCACAGTTGGAATGCGTTTCCCTGGGGGGGCCGGGCTTGCCCGCGATGAGGCCAGAACAGTCACTGCAAGACCCACAGAATTCAAACAGGTGCTTTATGACAGCAGCCAATGTTTACCAACAACGCCCCACCACCGGCGCCAAGGCCGAGTCGTCGCTGCACCATGCCGACCTCGCCAGCCTGGTCGGCAAAGGCCGCAAAAACGCCGGCGTGATCGTGCGCGAGAAAAAACTCCTCGGCCATCTGACCCTGCGTGGCGATGGCCATGACCCTGCCTTCGCCGCCGGCGTGCACAAAGCCGTCGGCATCGAATTGCCCGGCGCCTTGCAGGTGATCGTCAACGGCGAAACCAGCCTGCAATGGCTCGGCCCGGACGAGTGGTTGTTGATCGTGCCGAGCGGTGAAGAATTCGCCGCCGAACAGAATTTGCGCGCTGCCCTCGGTGAGCTGCACATCCAGGTCGTCAACGTCAGCGGCGGCCAGCAGGTCCTTGAACTCAGCGGCCCGAACGTGCGCGAGGTGCTGATGAAATCCACCAGCTATGACGTGCACCCCGATAACTTCCCGGTGGGCAAGGCGGTGGGCACGGTGTTCGCCAAGTCGCAACTGGTGATCCGTCACACGGCCGAAGACACTTGGGAGCTGGTGATCCGCCGCAGCTTCTCGGATTACTGGTGGCTGTGGTTGCAGGATGCCTCAGCCGAATTCGGCCTGAGCGTAGAAACCTGAGGGTGAAACAGCCGTTGTGGCGAGGGGGCTTGCTCCCGTTGGAGCGCGCAGCGGTCCCAATAAGCTCACTGCATTTTTGCTGACAGAACCGAGTGCCTGATTTCAGGGCTGCTTCGCAACCCAACGGGGGCAAGCCCCCTCGCCACAAGGTTTGAGGATTCAAGTATGAGCCGCGCACCCGACACATGGATTTTAACCGCCGACTGCCCCAGCGTGCTCGGCACGGTGGACGCGGTGACCCGCTACCTGTTCGAGCAGGGCTGCTACGTTACCGAGCACCATTCGTTCGATGACCGGCTTTCCGGGCGATTTTTTATTCGCGTCGAATTCCGTCAGCCCGACGGCTTTGACGAGCAGGTTTTTCGCGATGGCCTGGCCACGCGCGGTGAAGCCTTTGGCATGATCTTCGAGCTGACGGCGCCGAACTACCGGCCAAAAGTGGTGATCATGGTGTCCAAGGCCGATCACTGCCTGAACGACTTGCTGTACCGCCAGCGCATCGGTCAACTGTCGATGGACGTGGTCGCGGTGGTGTCCAACCACCCCGATCTGCAACCTTTGGCCGACTGGCATCAAATTCCCTACTACCATTTCCCTCTCGACCCTAACGACAAACCGTCGCAGGAACGTCAGGTGTGGCAAGTGGTGGAAGACACCGGCGCTGAGCTGGTGATTCTTGCGCGCTACATGCAAGTGCTGTCGCCGGAGCTGTGCCGCAAGCTGGATGGCAAGGCGATCAATATTCACCACTCGTTGCTGCCGGGGTTCAAGGGCGCCAAGCCGTATCACCAGGCCTACAACAAGGGCGTGAAGTTGGTCGGCGCCACGGCGCATTACATCAACAACGACCTGGATGAAGGCCCGATCATCGCCCAGGGTGTGGAGGTGGTGGACCACAGCCACTACCCCGAGGATTTGATTGCCAAGGGCCGCGATATTGAAGGGCAGACACTGGCCCGCGCGGTGGGGTATCACATTGAGCGGCGGGTTTTTCTTAACGCCAACAGGACGGTGGTTCTTTAGCGAAAAGCTGCAAGCTTCAAGCCGCTGGAAAAGGCGGTACTGCATGCTTCTTGCGGCTTGTAACGTGCCGCTTGAAGCTCATTCCACACGCTTCACAACAACAACTATAGAGGTGACTGACATGTCTGGTAACCGTGGTGTCGTGTATCTCGGCAACGGCAAGGTTGAAGTACAGAGAATCGACTATCCCAAAATGCAGGACCCGCGTGGCAGGAAGATCGAGCACGGCGTCATCCTGCGCGTGGTCTCCACCAACATCTGCGGCTCCGACCAACACATGGTGCGCGGCCGCACCACCGCCCAAACCGGCTTGGTACTCGGCCATGAAATCACCGGTGAAGTGATCGAGAAGGGCAGCGACGTCGAAAACCTGAAAATCGGCGACCTGGTGTCCGTACCGTTCAACGTGGCGTGCGGCCGCTGCCGTTCCTGCAAAGAACAACACACCGGCGTCTGCCTGAGCGTCAACCCGGCCCGGCCCGGTGGCGCGTACGGCTACGTCGACATGGGCGACTGGACCGGCGGCCAAGCCGAATACGCGCTGGTGCCCTACGCCGATTTCAACCTGCTGAAACTGCCGGACCGCGACAAGGCCATGGAAAAAATCCGCGACCTCACCTGCCTCTCCGACATCCTGCCCACCGGCTACCACGGCGCCGTGACGGCCGGCGTTGGCCCCGGCAGCACCGTCTACGTCGCGGGTGCCGGCCCCGTCGGCCTGGCCGCTGCCGCCTCGGCACGCCTGCTGGGCGCGGCAGTGGTGATCATCGGCGACGTCAACCCGATCCGCCTGGCCCACGCCAAGGCTCAGGGTTTTGAAATTGCCGACCTGTCCACCGACACGCCGCTGCACGAACAGATCGCCGCGTTACTCGGCGAGCCCGAAGTGGATTGCGCGGTCGACGCCGTCGGCTTCGAAGCCCGCGGCCACGGCCATGAAGGCGTGAAAGCCGAAGCCCCGGCCACCGTGCTCAACTCGCTGATGGGCGTGGTGCGCGTAGCCGGCAAAATCGGCATCCCCGGCCTGTACGTCACCGAAGACCCAGGTGCGGTGGATGCCGCCGCGAAAATGGGCAGCCTGAGCATTCGCTTCGGGTTGGGCTGGGCTAAATCCCACAGCTTCCACACCGGGCAAACGCCGGTCATGAAGTACAACCGCCAGTTGATGCAGGCGATCATGTGGGACCGCATCAAGATTGCCGACATCGTGGGCGTGGAGGTGATCAGCCTGGACGACGCGCCGCGTGGGTACGGCGAGTTTGATGCGGGCGTGCCGAAGAAGTTTGTGATTGATCCGCACAAGTTGTTCAGTGCGGCGTAAAGCCAAGGCCAAAATAAAGGGTGACCCTAGGGTTGCCCTTTTTTTGCGTACAGCACGTCCATCATGGTGTATGACTTTATGCTGTATGTTCTGATCTTCTTTTTTTCAAACAGGGCAGAAGTTGGAAGGGCTTTCATTTACTGAAGTAGTTCCGTCCTATGCTGATGTCGATTAAATATTTTGCGGTTGCAGGATTGCGCTCACTGCAGCGCTCATAACATTTTACGTTGATTGCAAGTGTAGAGTTGTGAGGTGTTCCAAGTACCACTATCGCCACCTGTTCGAACAGTTCTTTTTGTAAGGATTTTTTTTGTAACTCGGTTGTTGTTATCAGCCATGAGTGATCGTTAGCGTTTTGCGCGCTCCATCCCGACTTTTTCAATGTTGATTGGATGCCTTCGAGAAGACTTGTCAGTTCAATGAAAGGCACCGCTTGTAACATCGGAGACGTCGTAATGTTCGAGACTTTTCCTTCGTCGTAGGTGATTGCACCGAATTTTGTGGGTGGTAATTCAAAACCATATTGTGAGTCGTCGAACTTTATAGCGACCTGGCTGCTAATCCAAGTGGAGCTTGGGTGTGGTGGGTTGCCTGGGTATAGTGCGGTCTTTGCCTTAACGGGAAACGTCGAGTCTCGTACAACGTCATCATAGGGCTTTCCGATATGTACACTAAGATTATCTGGCTCTATATTTATGTATAGAAAATAAATTGACGTGGCGAAAAAGATTGGTATTAGTAGGATTAGTGGGCGCATTAGGTGGGTCATGGGTTTACGCCCACAGGCACTTGCAGGACAGCAGTGGGACTTCGGGGCAGGTGGTCGGGTCCGTGACACGTGCGGCAGGTTTTCCTGACATGTGCATTCCGTTGTCTTGATGAGTTTAAAAACGTAGCAAGGGAACCTAGACAGCAAAGCCGGTGGGGTCAATCTTTTAGGGCTTTAAACGCAAAAACAGGCATTTCTGTAGGACGACGTTTTGATCGCTGTCAGGCCTGCCTAAAAATACCGTGGGAGCGAGGCGCCTCGTTCCCACGGGCTTTACCGGCTGCTTACGCTTGCAAGCGGCGGCTGATGACATCCAGCAAGTCGCAACCGTCGCGCAACGGAATCGCGCAGAGCAGGGCGAAGTCCTGGAGGACCAGGTTGTCGGTGTTCAGGCCTTCGCGAAAGGCCAGGTTTTCCATGACTTGCGTGACCGCGCGGATGCGGTAGACGGCAGCGTCGTGGAGCACGTCGAGCGGGACTTGGGTGTCGATGAGCAGGGAAGGGGTGGTGGCGTCGTGGCCGGTGAGTGGCATGTATCGGTTCATGTGTGCAACCTCATTTCAGATAATGGGCGCTACCACTCACACGTCGCCAAACGAATGGGTGGCAGCTGTGCGCAGGTTGGCGAACCGGTGAAATAAGGCAAAGCCGGCAGACCCGAAGGTCTCCCACGCACAGCCGCCATAAAGCACAGCTTTGCGGGTGCAAAAAAACCTGCAAAGAAGCAGGTGCTTTTGCATGCCTTATCTCTATCGAGTCGCCAAACCCGTGTCGCCATATGGACGACGGCCGAACTATAAGCGCCATCGTTCGCCGGGAGCAAGTCGCACAGGCCGCTGAAGATCAATCAAATGTGGGAGCGGGCTTGCTCGCGATGGCATCAAGTCGGTATGCCTGATGGTCCGAGGTGCCTGCAT
>NZ_JBLZPT010000017.1:0-105520 GCF_049199985.1 Pseudomonas kitaguniensis | reverse complement strand
TTTTTTTTTTGGGTTTTTGGTGTTTTGTTTTTTTTTTTTTTTTTTTTTTTTGGTTTTTTTTTTTTTTCCCCCCCCCCCCCCCCCCCCCCCTCCCACATTGGCTCCCACATTGGCTCCCACATTGGCTCCCACATTGGCTCCCACATTAGGCCCCACATTTGGCTCCCACATTAGGTAGTGGGTAAGTGGGGGAGTAGGGGGCAGTGGCTGGGAGTGTCAGCGAGCGGCCAAGGCGCCTTGGTAGACCGTCGGGCCTGTTGGTTGCTTGCTCACCGAGCCGCCTTTGGTTTCGGAGCTGACCATCAAGTTCACCGGCTTGCTGATGGATGCTTGCTGGCGCGGGTTCAGCCCGATGATGCCTTTACCGTCTTCGGGCAGCAGGCCCAGGGAGATCGGCGCGCCGTCGGCCGGGATAGCCCACAGCTCCAGGCTCTGGTCTGGCGCGGGCGCGGTGGCAGCGATTGGCTGCACTTCCAGGTAATCCTTGTGGGCCACAATTTGCGCGGCGGGCTGTTGCTCGGTGGTCACCAACGTGGCAGCGGATTTGACGCTGTCCTGCGTGTAAAGCGCGCCGCCGACACCGGCAACCACGACCAAACAGGCGCCGATGAACAGGCGTGGGCCGCTCCAGAATGAGGGTTTGTTCTCGATCACTTCGGGTTGGATCGCAGTCATAAGTCTCTTCCTGACAAATTTTGTAGTCAGTTCATGGACCCTGTTTATCGGGATGGGTTCCTGAACCCATCACCGCCTATCGTCGCTAAAGTGATGCCAATTGGCCTTGATAGAGCACCGGTCCGGTCGGTTGGCCGGTGGGCGAACCGCCGTGTGGCTCCAGGCTCACGGCCAGGGTCAGTGGTGCTTTAAGCAGCGCCTGCTGCTGTTTGGTCAGCTGGATTCGCCCCTTGCCAGCGCTCGGTACTACGCCCAGCGAGACCGGTTTAGCACCGGGCGCAATCGCCCATAACTCCAGGTCACGCGTCGGTTCCACTGCGGCCAAGGCCAACGGCTCGACTTGCAGGTGGTCGGCAAATGCGCGTACCTGCAACGCCGGTTGCTGGCCTGCGCTGACCAACGTGGCGTTGTATTGCGCGCCGGTATCGCGCTGGTAAAGCACGCCCACAAACAGCGCCAGCACCACGGCGAACGCTGCCCCAAGCAAGCGAACATTCATCCACAGCGGTTTTTTGGCAGGCACCTGCAGCACGTGCGGTTCGATGCGCGCCTGGATGCCCGCCCACACGTGGCCCGGCACCGGGCGTTCGGGCAGAGCACCGGTGAGGCTGGCGAGCGCGTCCTGCCAGTGGCCGAGTTCTGCGCGCAGCGCCGCATCGTCGAGCAGCAGGCGGTCAAAACGTCGACGCGCGGTGGCGGGCATCAACCCGATGGCATAGTCGGCGGCGAGGGCGCGGCGCAAGGCGGTGGTTTGGTAATTCATGATTCAAGGCACCTGCGCAGGCGCTCCATGCCGCGGCGAATCCAGGATTTGACCGAGCCCAGGGGCGCCGCCAAGTGTTCGGCCAACTCCGCGCACGACAGGCCCTGAAAGTAAGCCACGGTGATCGACTGGCGCTGCATGCCGTCGAGGGTGTCGAGGCAGCGGTTGAGGGCGCGGGCTTCGCGCTCGCTGTGGAGTTGTTCGTGGGCGCTGGGGCTGTCGTCGAGCAAGGCCTCTTGTTGGCCATCGGCCAAGGGTTGCTCGCGGCGTTTGCGCAGTTGGTCGATGGCCAGGTTGCGGGTGATGTTGACCATCCAGGTCATCGGCGCCGCCAAGTGCGCCTCGTAACGCGAGGCGTTGTACCAGATGCGCACGAAGGCCTCTTGCAAGACCTCTTCGGCGAGGTCGGAGCGGCCCATGAATCGAAACGCAACGCTGTGCAGCCGCGGTGAAACACGGCGGTAGAGGGTTTCGAAGGCTTGGCGGTTGCCTAGCGCACATTGCGCCAGCAACGGCTGCAACGGGTCGGTGTCGTGGGTGGAAATAGGGCTTCTCCAAGCACTCGAACGAGGGCGACGGGGCTGCGCACGGTAGGCAGAGGGTAGTCTAGCTTGAGCGTTCATTCCAACCAACTCCGGACGGCGCATGCTCGATATACGCGGCGCGAGGGCACTTGGATGCAGCCAGCGGCGAACTATTCTGTGGCGGGGAACAATCCCTCGGCACGGTCAGTCAAACGGCTGCTTTTAGCTCTTACACTCAGAGGTTGTCTTGATGAAGATTTCACGCGGTTTTGCCTTGTCCTGCCTGTTGACCGTGGCCGCCAGCCCGGTGTTTGCCGCAGGTTTCAGCCTGGGTGAGGTGGCCAATGCCGTTTCCGCTGCCCAAGGCGGCAACAACAAGGCGGCCGCTGCAGCGCCGAGTTCGCAGACCGCCGGGTTGCTGAGCGCCTTGACCTCGCAACTGAACATCACCCCCGAGCAAGCCGTCGGCGGCACCGGGGCCATGCTCGGCCTGGCCAAGAACCAACTGAGCAGCACCGATTATTCGCAACTGGGCAAGAGCGTGCCGGGCCTCGATCAATTGTCGGGCAGCAACTCGCTGGGCAGCCTCGGTGCCTTGAGCGGCATGCTCGGCCAGAGCGGCGGCAGCAAAACCAGCGGCCTCGACAGCGTGCTGGGTAATGTGAAAAGCACCAACGACCTGAACACCGCGTTCAGCGCGCTGGGCATGGACAGCGGTATGGTCGGCCAGTTTGCGCCGGTGATCCTGCAATACCTCGGCGGCCAGGGCGCCAACAGCTCGGTGCTCGGCAAACTGGCCCAGGCCTGGGGCACTGGCGGCTAAGCACGCTCGGCGCGCAGTTGTTCGATGCGCGCGTCCTTCTCGCTCCAGAGCTGGTTAACCCAGTTCTGGACGGTTTGGCGAAAAGCCGGATCGTTCTCGTAATCCCCTTGCCACAACGCCGGGTCCAGCTCACGCGTGCGTATATCGATGATCACCTTCGGCACTGCGCCGCTGATCAACGCCCAGAACCCCGGAATTTTTTGCTGCTGCGTTTGAGACGGATAGACCACGGTCACGTCGAGCACCGCGTCCAGTTGCTCACCCATCGCCGCCAGCACAAAAGCCACGCCGCCCGCCTTGGGTTTGAGCAAGCGATTGAACGGCGAATTTTGCTGCGTGTGTTTGGCCGCACTGAACCGCGTGCCCTCAAGGTAATTAACCACCGTGACCGGCTGACGCTTGAACAGCTCGCAGGCCTGTTTGGTGATCTTCAGGTCTTGGCCCGCCAGTTCCGGGTGCTTGGCCAGGAATGCCTTGGTGTAGCGCTTCATGAACGGGTAGTCCAGCGCCCACCAGGCCAGGCCGAGGAAGGGCACCCAGATCAGCTCTTTTTTCAGGAAGAATTTGAAGAACGGCGTGCGCCGGTTAAGCGCTTGGACGAGTGCCGGAATATCGACCCACGACTGATGGTTACTGATCACCAGGTACGAGGTGTCGCTGCGCAAATCGCCGCCGCCGCGAATGTCCCATTGCGTGGGGATGCACAGCGAGAAGATTAATTTGTCGATCTCGGCCCAGGTCTCGGCGATCCACATCACCGCCCGCGACGCAGCGTCGCGATAGCGCCCCGCAGCCACCAGCTTGAGCAGGGCAAACACCATCAACGGCCCGAACAGCACCAGGGTGTTAAGCAATAACAGCAGGGTGACGAAACAGCCGGTGAGCAGGCGGCGCATAAGTAACTCTTGGAATCCTGTGGGCTGGCCATGATAAGCAAGCCGGCTCTGCAGGCCAAATCACAAATCGCCTGACGAATGTTTCACACGCTGACCGGTAGGGTTGAGCACTAACTAATGATGGCTTTTGCGGTCTAGAATTCGCCTACTTCTTTCGAGGAAATCACTTCGTGAAACTGCTCCTTGCCTCGCTCGCCCTGGTTGCCCTGCCGGCCATGGCGGCCGAACCGACCCTTTACGGTCGCTACGAATACATCCAATTGCCGGAGATCGGCCAAACCTTCAAGGCCAAGATGGACACCGGCGCGCTGACCGCTTCGCTGTCGGCCCGCGACATCGAAACCTTCACCCGTGACGGCGACGATTGGGTGCGCTTCCGCATCGGCGGCAAGGATGCCAGCGACAAGGTCTACGAACACAAGGTGTCGCGCATCAGCAAGATCAAGAGCCGCGCCGACGAAGACGATGACAAGGACGAAGCCACCGTGGCCAAGCGCCCGGTGATCGACCTGGAGATGTGCCTGGGCGACGTTAAACGCACGGTTGAGGTCAACCTCACCGACCGCAGCAGCTTTAACTACCCGTTGCTGATTGGGGCAAAGGCGCTGCGTGAGTTCGGCGCGGCGGTAAACCCGGCGCGCCGTTACACGGCTGACAAGCCGGACTGCTGACCGGCTGGCTCGCCACAACAGGCTCTCAGCACAACGCCTGCTTGATTTGGCGTTAAACCGGCGGCTGGGTCTCGAGCATCGAAGGCCGCTGGCTGATCTCGGCGTACCAATCGGCAAGCTTGGGGTTAGCGGTGCGCCATTGCAGGTCGGGGTGGCGGAAGTCGAGGTAGCCCAAGGCGCAGGCCACGCTGATGGCGGCAATGTCGAAATGGCTGGTCAACTCGGCAATGGCGTCTTGCTCCAACTCGGCGAGGGTGCGGCGGATCTTGTTGCGCTGCTCCTCCAGCCATTGCTCCCAGTGCTTTTCGACCGGGCGCATGGCCGTTTCATAACGCACCAGCACCGCCGCGTCGAGGATGCCGTCGGCCATCGAGGCCAGGGTCAGGCGGCGCCAGCGGGCCGAGCCATCACGCGGGATCAGCGGGTTGCCGACATGCTGATAGTCGAGGTAATCGAGTATCACCCGGCTGTCGTGCAACACCGTGCCGTCGGCCAGGCGCAGGGCCGGGATCTTGCCCACCGGGTTACCTTGCACCACCTGCGCATCGGGGCTCACCGGTGTCGGCATGCAGCCTTGCAGGGCCACGCGGTCTTGCTGGCCGGTCTCGATCAGCAGCACGCGCACTTTGCGAACAAACGGTGAAGCGGGGTTGTGGAACAAGGTCATGCTGGGGGTGGACATGGGCATTCCTCACGATGGGCAGCGGCTAGCCTAGAGGGTTGCGCGGCGCCTGGCGAGGGTGTGTGGGTGTTTTTCAGGGCCTCATCGGGAGCAAGTCGAATCGTCGCACCGCCCCTCCCACATTTAAGCGCGTTCACAGTTCAAAATGTGGGAGGGGGCTTGCTCCCGATAGCGTCCTCAGCCGCGCTGCTTGAACAACGCCCAAACACCGATCAGCGCTGGTACACCAAGCCCCACCCAACTGAGCGAATCCCACAGCCCATCGCCCAGCAACGCCGCAAACAACCCTGCCGCGCTGAGCACGCCAATCCCCAACGGAATACCAAACACTTTCCAGAAACTCGACTGGCGCGGCTTCATACCTTGGCCGCCTTGCGCCGCACGACCCACAGGTAAACGCCGCTGCCCAATACGATGATGGTCAGCACATCCAGCACTGCCCACAGGACCTTCATCGGCATGCCGCCATAGTCACCAAAGTGCAGTGGCTGGGACATGCCCATCGCGTCCATGTACCACGGCCGCTCGGCGATGGCGGTGACGGCCAGGGTGCTGGCGTCGATCAATACCGGCGTCAGCAGGTGCGAGGTCAGGTGCGTGCTGCCCTTCATGAACACCGCATAATGGTGCTCGCTGGAAAAGCGCGTGCCGGGGAAGGCGATAAAGTCCGGCTGCATGCCCGGCGCTGCCTTGGCGGCGATGGTCAGCAGGTCGGTGGCCGGGGCGCGCTGGGTCAGCGGCGGCGCGTTTTTGTACGGCTCAATCATCGCGCTGAGGCTGTCGGTGCGCCAGGCGGCGATGATCAGGTCGGCGCAGGCGCTGATCACGCCGGTCACGCCCACCACCAGCGCCCAAGTCAAGGTGACCACGCCGATCAGGTTATGCAGGTCGAGCCAGCGCAGGCGGGTGGATTTGTCTTTGCGTACGGTGGCGAACTTCAAGCGGCGCATAAAGGGCAGGTACAGCACCGTGCCCGAAACAATCGCCACAACAAACAAAAGGCCCATGAACGCCAACAGCAACTTGCCCGGCAGGCCGGCGAACATGTCGACGTGCAGGCGCAGCAGGAACAGGGTGAAGCCGCCGTTGGCCGACGGCATCTCCACCGCTTCACCGCTGCGCGCATCCAGCATGAATGTGTGCGATGCGTTGGGCTCCGTGCCGGCGGTGGCGGCCATGATCGCGATCACGCCGTTCTTGTCGTCCTCGTCCCAGGCCAGGTACTGCAGCGCCTCACCGGGGCGATGTGCCGAGGCTTTGGCCACCAATTGCTCAAGGTTCAGCTGCGGGGTGTCGGCGGGCATCTGCGCCAGTTCAGGCTCGTTGCCCAGCAGGTGATCAATCTCGTGGTGAAACACCAACGGCAGGCCGGTCAGGGCGAGCAGCAGCAGGAACACCGTGCAGATCAGGCTGGTCCAGGTGTGGATGAAGGACCAGCGGCGGATGGTTTTGCTTTTCATTTTCTAGCCTTCAGACACACCAAAGCCGCCCCGGGGGACGGCTTGGTTATTAACTCAGCCGATTACCATTGGTACGTAGCGCTGGCGACCACGCTACGTTGATCGCCGAAGTAGCAGTAGGAACCGTCGCAGGTGGAAATGTAGTCCTTGTTGAACAGGTTGGTAGCGTTGACCTTCACCGAAGCACCTTTGAGGCTGTTGTCCAAGCGGCCGAGGTCATAGTGCACTGCACCGTCGAATACTGTGTAAGCGTTAGCCTTGCCGGTCCATGTGTTGGCTTGGTCGCCATACGTGTTGCCGGTGTAGCGGGCGCCAAAGCCAATGCCGAAACCGTCGAGTACACCGGCGTGCCAGGTGTAGTCGGTCCACAGTGAAGCCTGCTGCTCGGGCATCAGTTGCAGACGATTACCTTTGTATTGGCCTTTTTGTACCTCGGACTTGGCCAGCGTGTAGGCGGCGATCACTTTGAGGTTATCGTTCACGTCAGACACGGCTTCCAGCTCCAGGCCCTTGACCTTCACTTCGCCGGTCTGGTCGGTAACCGAGACGCCACCGGCCTGGAAGCGGGTGACCTGCACGTTTTTCTGGGTCAGATCGTAAACCGCCGCACTCAGCAGAGTGTTGGAGCCGGGCGGCTGGTATTTGATCCCCAGTTCCCATTGCTTGCCTTCTGTGGGTTTGTACGATTCGGTCGGCGAGACACTGGCGTTACTCGCGGGCTGGAAAGATTCTGCATAGGAAAGGTACGGCACGAACCCTGAGTCGAACACATAGCTCAACGCCGCATTGCCACTGAAGTTTTTGCTACGGTCGGTGTTGGTCGCGTCGTTCTTGTTGAAGTAAGTGGTGCCCTGATGCACCCAGTCTTCACGGCCGCCGAGCGTCAGGCGCCACTTGTCCAAAGCCATCTGGTCTTGGGCGTAAAGACCGGTCTGGATGGTTTTCTGGTTGTAGTCGTAGAACGCCGTGGAGCGTGCCGGGCGTACGGTAGGCTGGGTGTTGATTGGGTTGAAAATGTTGATAGTCCCGGCGCCGCCGAAGATCGACAGATAAGAGGTGTCGGTACGCTGATGGTCCAGGCCGAGCAGCAGGGTGTGGGTGACGTCGCCGGTAGCAAAGTCAGCCTGGAAGTTGTTGTCGACCGCGAACTGGCCGATGCTCTCGTCCACATTAGTCGACGATCGGCTGATATTGCCGGCAGCATCAGCCGGGGAAAAGGCATAGGAACCCACGGTCAATTGCTGGAAAGCCAACTCCGATTTTGTGTACCGCAGGTTCTGCTTGAACTGCCAGGTATCGTTGAAGCGATGCTCAAACGCATAGCCGAGTGCGTAGTAGGTACGGTCGTAAAACTCGTAGTCCGGGTCGCCGAGGTTCTTGTGATGAGAAACCTCACCCAAAGGCGAGTTTATCTTGGTGCCCTGAATCGGCAAAAACTGGCTGGTGGTGCCGGTGTCGTCGCGGGTGAACTGCGAGAGCAGCGTCAGTTTGGTGTCGGTGTCGATATTCCACGTCAGGCTGGGCGCGATGTTGTAGCGCTTGTTGTCGATATGGTCGACCTGGGTGTCGGCGTCCCTTACGACGCCGCTGACGCCATAAAGGAACTGGCCTTCGTCATCGATCTTGCCGGTACTGGCGAAGTTGATCTGGCGATAATTGTCACTGCCGTACTGCACTTGAATGGCATTGCTCGCTTCGGCGCTTGGACGGCGGCTGACCATGTCCAGCAAACCGCCCGGTGGCGTCTGGCCGTAGACCGAGGAGGCCGGGCCACGCAGCAAGGCGAGACGGTCGAGGTTCCAGGTTTCGGCTTTCGGGTTGGCGTACACGCCGCGCGGCAGTGGCAGGCCGTCGAGAAAATGAGTGGGCTCGAAACCGCGCACGCGCATCCAGTCGTAGCGCGTGTCGCTGCCGTAGCTGGCGGACACAATGCCGGGCATGTATTTGACCGCGTCATCCAGGTTCTGGACGTTGCGGTCCTGCATCTGTTCGCGGGTGGCGATGGAGATCGAGCGGGGCGCTTCGACCAATGCGGTATCAGTCTTGGTGCCGGCGGCCGTGCGTGTTGCCACGTAACCGTCCACCGGGCCCCAGGCGCTTTCATTATCGCCTTGCCCGGTGATATTGGTTTGCGGCAGCGCCACAACGCCCTCAGGAATCGCTACCAGCGTAAAAGACCCCGCGCTGCTCTGCTCCAACTGCAACCCCGTCCCACGCAACGCCTCACGCAGCGCGCCTTGAGCATCGAACTGGCCGTTGACCGGTGCCGAGGTTTTGCCCGCCGCCAGCGCAGGGTTGAGGGTCAGCGCCAGGCCCGCCTGGCTGGCGATCTGGTTCAAGGTGGTGGCAAGCGGCGCGGCAGGCAAGTTGTAGGCGTGCACGCTGGCGGCCTGTTCGGCAGCCATCAACAACGGGCTGGTCAGCGGGGCGCTGAGGGCAATGGCCATGGCTAACAGGCTGGGGCGCAACAAGGTGTCTAGCGTGCGGGACATAGGGGGTTCCTGAATGGAAGTAATTCGCAATTGCCTATGTGCCGAGCGAGATTCAGAAAGTGATAGGGCCAAGCGAAAATAAATCTGTGAGCACACAACTTTTCGCACCGCATGGCCCTGAAGGCTCAGGAGAGCTGCACCGGTTAGCCGATCGCCCACTGCAGTTTGTTCGCCAGTGCTTCGGGGTAATGACCGGTATCGGCGATCGCCGCGCGCGTGGCATCGCCGTGGCCGAACGCTTCGATCAACAGCTCGACGTGAGTAGCCAGGAAATCGCTCAGCGAATCCAACGTTGCCTCCAGTGCGCGGTAACGTGGGATGTCCATGAGGCCTTCGCTGATGAACCAGGCGGCATGCTTGTTCAGGTATTCCAGTACGTAAAGGCCACACAACGCGCTGCCAATTTGCTTGGGCAGCTCTTGTGTCAGTGAGTTGCTTGCCAGCACCGCGCTCTCAATGGCAAGACGCTGCGCGTAGGCCTCACCCGCGCGTGCAACGACCATCAGTTGAGAGTTCCAGACCTGCATATCGTCTTCACCCTCGACACAGTGCATGGCGACATGCTCGGCCACTTGTTTGAGCAAGCGGTATTCAAGAGTGCGCGCCATGGCTTGCCAGTATTCAGCGTCATCCAGTTCAGCCTGCGGGTTTGGCGGGGTCGGTTCGCTTAAGGGTTGTCCGATCAAAACCTTGGCGGCGTCCAGCAAGATCATGCGGTTATTACCACCGGCATCTTGATATATCTTGGCCATGCCTTCGTAGTCGGCGAAACGATTAAGGTTGAGCGCGCCGGCTACACCGCAGCGCAATCGACATTCTGTCGCCAGCGCTTCGGCTGCCGGTGCGCATAGGGCTTTGGTCAGCGCCAGGGTCTGGCTGATGGCGGCCCACGGTGTCCACGTTACGTCACCCGTGCCGGTGGTTTGCAGCGAAGCCTGACTGGCCGTGCCTTCGATCCACAGCCGAGCGGAGTCATTGGCAAAGCACTTCATGACATACGCCGTGGCCAAGCAACCGAACAGCGCGCGGCGTTGGGTACGAAAAGCCAGTAACCCTGTGCCGTTACCGATGCGTGCCTGCGTGGTGCGCCGGTTCGCATGGGTAAGGGCCAGGGTTGAACACGCAAGCATCACGGAGCTCAAGCCGATACCGACCATCGCCCATACGTTTTTGGGCGCAAATAAAGAACGAATCAGCCGGCGGTCGGTGCTACCCAGCGGATCATGGAAGTGGTTGGATGCGTCGATTGAGGCGCCATCTCGAAGCCACGCATCGAAGGGCAGGTTGACTTTATCAAAGCTTGCCAAGCCGTAGTCCAGCGGTACTGCGCGAATTTCCGCCGGTGACGACATGGAAATACCTGGTCGCGGTCCTTGGGCGTCACTCAGCGGCAGCACAAAAGCGAATACACCGCATGCCTGGCCCTGAACCGTTAGTTGGGCAAACACCACCCCCACCTTGTCCAGGTTATTAATACCGACATTGGCGAATTTCAGGGCCGCCTTGTTCGGCGTGTTCAGCACAAAGGTGCGAGTCTGCGCGTCAAAGATCGCCTCAACAGAGGCGCCCATATGCGAGTTGCTGCGACCTATCTCGGTCAGCGCGTAAACCCCCAAGGTCTCGCCGGTTTCCAGTTTGCGTCGCCACTGAGCGGCACTCGGGTGATCCTTCTCGAAAGCCAAGAGTGTGCCGATGCACAAGCCTTGCTGAATCACGCAGCCCATGAACAGCGAGGGATCATTGATCGCCGCATGAGTCGCCACGGCCATCAGTAATTGGGGTTGGGCAAAGCCATGAATGCCTTCCGGTAGTTGGCGCATCAGGTACTGCAAGCGTTGGTAGGTGTGCCGATGCCTGTCGTGGTCGGTTTGGTTGGCGCGAGGATGGAGTTCCGGCTCGCTGAAAATCTCGGCTATTTGCAGGTGAGTCTGTCTATCGACTGGGCCACTGGCAAGCTGGCGCAGGGCAACGATTGCCTCCTGTTCGACCGGCGCTCTGACCAGCAAGTGGCGCAGGGTTTCGATGGTTTGAGCAAGCGGCGCGTAGGTCTGTGCATTGTGCAGGCTTTTGCGGATGCAAATAGAGAGGCCACTGTTCACCCCGAGGTCGATAAACACTGTGTGTTCGTCAGTTGGCAGTTGCTGCAACGTGTAGGGCAGGTTGGTCGGTTGCGTAACGCCGCGTGTAAACATTTGATGCAGGTCATCCTCGGGCTCGTAACGAGATCCCAGAACAGTGGAGTAAATCGGCGTACTCAAGGGTTTGGATGTCAGCGGCTGCAGGTTTTCGTAGAGCCGTCGGGCGACGTCCACGTGATGAGGGTAATGCGAAGCGTAAGCGATCGAGACCGGGCGCAAAGGGTGTGCGCCGTCGTGATGGTTGGCTAGCAGATGCTCAAGGTCTGCCGTCTCACCGCTGATGATGCATTGAGCTGGCGCGTTGACGGAGCCCACTACCAGGTTCGACTCAGGGAAGCGGTCCAGCAGCGCTTGAGTGTCTTGCGCTGAAAGGTTGATTGCCAACATGCTGCCTCGCCCCTCCTCGTCGCGGTAGGCGGCGTTGAGGGCACAGACCGCGCGTGCGCCTTGTGCAATATCGAACGCGCCGCCACAGACTCGTGCAGCAATCTCGCCGAAGCTTTGGGCAACGATCAGGGCGGGCACGATGCCTATCGCCTGCAGCAACTGGTTGAGCACCACGGCCGTGCTATACAAGGCCAGTTGGGCGACACCCGAAGGCAGAGGCAGTGTGTGGTCGCGGGTCAGTATGACCTGGGTTAGCAAACCTGGTTGCGTATGGGGTTCGTATTGCGCCGCCGCTTTTTCGATAATTGCCAAAGTCTCGTCAATGCGGCCCCTGGCTTCAGGAATGTGCTGGTACAAATCGGCCAGCGCACCACAGGGGTTGCTGCCCTGGCCAGGGAAGGCGAAGACGTAGTTTTGATGGGATATGTTGAGCTGAGTTGACATGGAAGCATCCTCGTTGGCCTGACAGGAGCGCTCTAAACAGCAGGGGGCTGGAAAAGCGAAGGCTCATTGGAGGGCAAAAATGTAAGTGGTGAACCTGTTATAAATGACAGTTTCTTGGATCGTTTCGAAATAGTGTTGATTCAATTATTGCCGACGGAGCTACCTTGCACTGGCAGCGCGGTAACGGTCACCCACCACGGCGTGTGCTGCTCGATCTGCACCGGCAGCGTCGGCAGCAGCGCGTTGAGCGCCAAGGTGGTGTCGTGCAGCGGGAAGCTGCCGGTGATGCGCAGGTCGGCCACGGTTTTATCCACCCCCAGGTAGCCGCTGCGGTAGCGGCTGAGCTCCTCGACCACATCGCCCAGGCGGGCGTTGTCGACCACCAGCATGCCGCGCGTCCAGGCGTCGGCGGCGGGGGTGACGGCCAGCGCCGGGCCGAGGCCGTCGCTGCGCATCAACACTTGCTGGCCTTGCTTGAAAACCTGCTCCTGGTGCAACGCCTGCGGCTGCGCGGCCACGGCAGACTGCAGCACGCTCAAGCGGGTGGCAGCGGCTTCGCGCCTGACGATAAACCGTGTGCCCAACGCTCGCAGGCGGCCATCGCGGGTTTGCACATAAAACGGGCGCGCATCGTTGTGCCCGGTTTCGACAAGGATTTCGCCTTCCTGCAACACGATCAGGCGACGTTTTTCATCAAAACGCACGTCGATTGCGCTGTGGGTGTTGAGGTTGATTAGCGTGCCGTCGGCCAGTTTCAGCGTGCGCTGTTCGCCGGTGGCGGTGCGTTGGTCGGCCAGCCAATAGTGGACCGGCACGTAACGCTCGCCGGCAAACAACGCCAGGCCGATCACCAGCGCAACACTCGCCAGGCCGCTGCCCAGCTTGCGCACCCGCTGGCGAATGCTTTGGCGCGACTGCAATAACGCAGCGCGCGCCGGGCCCGAGGCCACGCTGAAACGCTGGTCGAGCATGCCCAACTGGCGCCAGGCGCGCGCATGCTCTTCATCGTTGGCCAGCCATTTAGTGAACTCTTCTTGCTCAACGGCGCTGCCGTCGCCCGAGTCGAGCGACAGTTGCCAGGCAATCGCGGCATCCAGCACGCGGGCCGAGACCGGTTTGGAACTGGTTACGCTCACAGCGGCTCGCCATAGAGGGCGATGTAGCACTGGCGAATGCCTTGGGCCAGGTACTGGCGCACACGCGGGACTGACACGCCGAGGCGCTGCGCGATTTGCGCGTGGCCAAGGCCGTCGAGGCGGCTATAGAGGAAGGCGGCGCGGGCTTTGCTCGACAGCGTGCCGAGCAGGCGGTCGATGGCCTTGAGGTCTTCGAGGATCAGTTGCTGTTGCTCGGGCGAGGGCTGTTCGCTTTCGGGGACGCGCATCAGTTCGTTGAGGTAAGCCTGTTCCAGGGCCGCGCGCCGGAAATAGTCGAACAGCAACCCTTTGGCGATGGCCACCAGAAAGGCCCGCGGCTCGCGCGGTGCGTGCAACTCATCGCGGCCCAGCAGGCGCATGAACGTGTCTTGGCTCAGGTCTTCGGCACGGCTCGGGCAGGCCACGTTGCGCCGCAGCCAGGCCAGCAGCCAGCCACGATGGTCGCGATACAACGCGCCAACAAGCTCACTGTGTGGGGTCTGGGCCGACGACAAGGCATCACCGAATAAACTAACGAGAATTATTCGCGATTGTGTCAGAGGCGTGCTGTGGGCGCAATTGGCGTCTGTCGGGTAAGAGGCCGTTGGCCACTATCTACCGTGGCAAGCAAGCCCGCTCGCCACACGTTAGAACGAGGGTGATTGGTTACGGCGTTTGCGTTGGTTCAGGCGCGCTTGCAGCGCTTGCGGGCTGTGGATGGCTTGCTGACGTGCGCGGCTAAGCAAGATCAGCATCAGCTCCGCCGTGGCCAATGCATCGGCGCTGGCGTGATGACGTTCGCCCACCTGCAGCTTGAAGTGGTTGATCCAGTCGTCGAGCCCGGCCTCGCGGATGTTCGCTTCGGGGCACAGCAGCGGGGCGATGTCAGCCACATCGAGAAACGCATGAGCCAGGCGATAACCCAAGCTGTCTTTGAGCGCCCGGCACAGCATGTGCTGGTCGAACGGCGCATGAAACGCCAGCAATGGGCTGTCACCCACAAACGCCATGAAATCGAGGAGTGCCTCGACCGGATCGCTGCCGGCGGCGATGGCGCTGGGGCCGAGGCCGTGGATCAACACGCTGGGGCTGAGTTTTGTTTCGGCACGTTGCAAGGTGCGCTCAAACATCTGCGAGAAATCCACCGCGCCGTCCTCGATCACCACGGCGCCGATCGACAGCACCTGGTCACGGTTGAGGTTCAGGCCGCTGGTTTCCAGGTCCACCACAACCCAGCGTTGGCTGCGCAGGGCCACATCACTGAGCAGCGCAGGCTTGGGCAATTGCTCCAGGCGCCGCTGTTGTGCGGCGTTGAGCCCGGGTTTTTTGGTGCGCAGCCAACTGAACACGCTCACAGCCGATACCGCAATGTCAGGCTGCTTTGCAGGCGTTGCGCCTGGCGCAGCGATTCACGCAGGATGCGCCGGTCCAGATGGTTGAGGCTATCGGGGTCGACTCGGTTGGAATACGGCTGGTTTTCACGGGTTTGCAACTGGTGCTGCTGCATGCGGGTTTGCTGGATAAAGTGGTAGGCCTCTTCATACGCAGCGCCGTCCAGCGGCTCAATCACGTCCTTGAGTACCAACTGGCGCAGGCGCTCCAGCGTGTTGTTGGCGTGCACGCCATTGGCCAGCGCCAATAGGCGGGCGCCGTCGACAAACGGCGTGAGGCCCTGCACCTTGAGGTCGAGTGTGGCCTTTTCGCCGCCCTGTCGTGTTAGCACAAAGTCGCGAAAACGCCCGACCGGCGGGCGCTGGCGCAAGGCGTTTTCAGCCAGCATGCGTTGGAACAGCGCGTTATCTGCCACCCGATCCAGAATGCCCTGGCGCAGTTGCTCGCAGCCTTGTTCGTCGCCCCACACCACGCGCAAATCGAAATAAATGCTCGACCCCAGCAGGTTCTCCGGTGTTGCCTCACGGATAAACGCTGCGAAGCGCCGCGCCCATTCGGCCCGCGACAGGCACAGCTCGGGGTTGCCGGCCATGATATTGCCCTTGCACAAGCTGAAGCCGCACAACGCCAGGCTCTGGTTGACCTGTTGCGCGAGGGGCAACAAGCGGCCACGAATCTCTGCGGCTTCGGCGGCGTCTTTGGCGTCGAACAGGATGCCGTTGTCCTGGTCGGTAAACAGCGTTTGCTCGCGGCGCCCTTCGCTGCCAAAACACAACCAGCTGAACGGCACGCCGGGGTCGCCCTTGTCGGCCAGGGTCAGCTCGATCACCCGGCACACGGTGTGATCGTTAAGCAGCGTAATAATGTGAGTAATCTGGGTGGACGACGCGCCATGCGCCAGCATGCGTTCAACCAATTGGCCGATCTCACCGCGAATCGCAACCAGGTTTTCCACGCGTGGCGCGTTGCGGATAGTGCGGGCCAGGTGCACCAGGTCAATGCGTTGCAGCGAAAACAGGTCGCGCTCGGACACCACGCCACACAGGCGCTGGTCTTTGACCAGGCACACATGCGCGATATGCCGCTCGGTCATGGCGATGGCGGCATCAAACGCGCTGTGGTCCGGCGTGAGGAAGAACGGTGCCTTGATCATGTGAAGTTCGATGGCCTGATTAAAATCACCGGTGCCATCGGCCACCACTTGGCGCAGGTCGCGCAGGGTGAAAATCCCCAGCGGCGCCTTGTGTTCGTCGACGATCACGATGCTGCCCACTTGCTGCTCGTGCATTAACCTCACCGCCTCGCGCAACGCTGTGTTCGGGCCGCAAGTAACCGGATGGCGCATGGCCAATTCGCCGAGGCGGGTGTTCAACGAGTACTGGGTGCCGAGGGTTTCCACGGCCTTTTGCTGCACTTGGTGGTTAACCTGATCCAACAGGCTGCTCACGCCACGCAGGGCAAAATCGCGAAACGGGCTGGAAAGCGCGAACAATTTGATAAACGCAGGCTTGTTCAGTTGCAGGCAAAACGTGTCTTCGGCCGCCTTGTGCTCGGTGCGTGTTGCGCGTTCGCCCAGCAGCGCAGCCAGCGGGAAGCACTCGCCGGTGGTGATTTCGAAGGTGGTTTCGGCTGCTTGTTGATTTAACTGCGGCCGTTCGCCGACCACTCGGCCCTGCTTGACGATATAGAAGTGTTCCACCGGACCGCCCGACGGCTTGAGGATGCTGTCGCCAGGGCCGTAGAAGCGCAATTGGCACTGTTCAACCAGAAACGCCAGGTGTGCGTTTTCCATTTGGTTGAAGGGCGGGAAGCGTTGCAAAAATTGCAGGGTGCCGTGGATGTTCTGCAACACGGCAGTTTTCCCCGCCTGCGTGAAAGCATCAGCTTTACTCATAACAGTGACCGCGTTTTTTTTGTCGTTATCGTCCTGCATGGTCGACTTCTGCGCAGCGGGTGCCCATTGGACGTAAGTCTAGGTCGACAAAAGTCGCACCAAACTAGGGAAAAACCTTACATGACTATCGTCCAAACCCCGTAAAACGCCCACTAGGCAAACTTTCCGACGAAGTGCACATTGAACGCCCTTCTGCAGATGTCTGACGAGTGTGCTGGGAGATTGATGAAAACTGCTGAGAAATGTATGTCCGACCACGATATTTTGAGCGATGCCGAGCGTGAGGCGTTGAATGCTGTGATGCTGGAGCCCGATTTACCGCCACAACGGGTGTTGATTGTCGACGATGACAAGGACGCGCGCGAATTACTGGCGGAGATCCTGGGCCTGGACGGCATTCGCTGCATGACCGCCGAAAGTGGCGAGGCAGCGTTGGACTTACTGAACGCCAGCAGCTCCATAGGGCTGTTGATTACCGACTTGCGAATGGCCCCGAGCAGCGGTTTGGAATTGATTCGCCAAGTGCGCAGCTCTACGCGGGCGGCGCTGCCGATTATCATTATGTCGGGCGATGCCGAAGCGCCGGATGTGATTGATGCGATGCATTTGAGCGTGGTGGACTTTTTGCTCAAGCCGATTGATAGCGTGAAATTGGCGAAGATGGTCAAGCGCGAGTTGGGGATGGCTCAGTAGTTTCCACGTATCTGCCTTATATGACGACTGTCAATTCTGACAGTAGGCAAGTTGTGGGAGTGCCTGTTTACTGGATGAGTGCGCGGCCGCTGGAATTGGTCGCTCCTCCATCGATCAAAACAGGGATCAGCCATGAACGTTGACGCCGAGATTAACGCAGAGATTTTTCACGACGGTAAAGTTATTCGCACCTCCCGTTCTACAGCCGTTGCGGGCAGTAATGATTACTTTCAGAGCAGGGATCTTGCGACCCATACCTCCGTCTCAATCGCATTTATCCCTCCCATCAAGGATGGCACCACGACTTACACGTTTGAAGAGACGGGTCCGAACTTCACATGCGGCCTGGGCGGTGGTTTGGTTCCTATGCCTGTAGCGGGTACGGTTGTAGTGGTATCCACGAACTCAACTGACAACCTGGCCTATACGTTCAGTGGGAAGTTCAACGATGGGCGGCGCGACTTGGAGATCAAGGGGACGGCCAAGTTGAACTACATCTATTCGTAACTGAGTGTGCCGCAGCATCAGTCCCTGATCTTTTGATCAGGGACGTCTCCGTTCGTTAGTTATAACCCCATCTTTGCCTTGAACTCCCGACGCCTGCGGTGCAACACCGGCTCGGTGTAGCCGTTGGGTTGCCTGGTGCCTTCAATCACCAACTCCAGCGCGGCTTGAAACGCGATGTTGCTGTCGAAATCCGGCGCCAGTGGGCGGTACAGCGCATCCCCGGCATTTTGGCGGTCTACCACCGGCGCCATGCGCTTGAAGCTTTCCAGCACTTGGGCCTGGTTGACGATGCCGTGGCGCAACCAGTTGGCGATGTGTTGGCTGGAGATGCGCAGGGTGGCGCGGTCTTCCATCAGGCCGACGTCGTTGATGTCCGGCACTTTCGAACAGCCAACGCCTTGGTCAATCCAGCGCACCACATAACCGAGGATGCCCTGAGCGTTGTTGTCCAGTTCGTTGCGGATTTCTTCGTCGGACCAATCGGTGTTGCTGGCCAGCGGAATGCTCAGGATGTCGTCTACCGAGGCGCGCTCGCGCTTGGCCAATTCGGCCTGACGCGCGAACACATCAACCTTGTGATAGTGCAACGCGTGCAGTACCGCCGCCGTCGGCGAGGGCACCCAGGCGGTGTTGGCGCCGGCCAATGGGTGAGCGATTTTCTGTTCAAGCATCGCGGCCATCAGGTCGGGCATTGCCCACATGCCTTTGCCAATTTGCGCACGACCTTGCAGGCCCGTGCTCAAGCCGATATCGACGTTCCAGTTTTCGTAGGCGCCGATCCATTTTTCGGCCTTCATGGCTGCTTTGCGCACCATCGCGCCCGCTTCCATGGAGGTGTGGATTTCATCGCCGGTACGGTCGAGGAAGCCAGTGTTGATAAACACCACGCGCTCACTGGCCGCCTGGATGCAGGCCTTGAGGTTGACCGTGGTGCGGCGCTCCTCGTCCATGATGCCGACTTTTAGGGTGTTGCGCGGCAGGTTAAGCACGTCTTCGATACGGCCGAACAGCTCGTTGGTAAACGCCGCTTCTTGCGGGCCATGCATCTTCGGCTTAACGATGTACACCGAGCCGGTGCGGGTGTTTTTGCGGGTGCTGTTACTGCTGAGGCTGTGAATCGCCGCGAGGCTGGTGAGCAAGCCGTCGAGAATGCCTTCGGGCACTTCGTTGCCGTGTTGGTCGAGGATCGCGTCGATGGTCATCAGGTGGCCAACGTTGCGCACAAACAGCAATGAACGGCCATGCAGCGTCACACCCTGGCCATCCACGCCGGTATACACGCGGTCGGCGTTCATGGTGCGGGTGAAGGTTTTGCCGCCCTTGGCCACCTCTTCGGCGAGGTCGCCTTTCATCAGGCCGAGCCAGTTACGGTAGATCACCACTTTGTCATCGGCATCGACGGCGGCAACCGAGTCTTCGCAGTCCATGATGGTGGTCAGTGCGGCTTCCATCAGCACATCTTTGACGCCGGCGGCGTCGGTCTGGCCGACCGCCGTGCTGGCGTCGATTTGTATTTCAAAATGCAGGCCGTGGTTTTTCAGGAGTATCGCGATGGGTTGCGCGGTGTCGCCCTGAAAACCGATCAACTGTGCATCATCGCGCAGGCCGCTGTTGCTGCCGCCTTTGAGGCTGACGATCAGCTTGCCATCAACGATCTTGTAGCCGGTGGAGTCGACATGGCTGCCGGCGCTGAGCGGCGCGGCTTGGTCGAGGAAGGCGCGGGCGAAGGCGATCACCTTGTCGCCCCGGACTTTGTTGTAGCCCTGGCCTTTCTCGGCGCCGCCGGCTTCGCTGATGGCGTCGGTGCCATACAGCGCGTCATACAGCGAGCCCCAGCGCGCGTTGGACGCGTTGAGCGCGAAACGCGCGTTCATCACCGGCACGACCAGTTGTGGGCCTGCCATGCGCGCGATTTCGTCATCGACGTTTTGCGTCGAAGCCTGGAAGTCTGCGGCTTCCGGCAGCAGGTAGCCGATCTCTTGCAGGAAGGCTTTGTAGGCCACCGGGTCGTGGGCCTGGCCTGCGTGTGCCTGGTGCCAGGTGTCGATGCGTGCCTGGAAATCATCGCGTTTGGCGAGTAAGGCTTTGTTCTTCGGAGCCAGGTCGTGAATGACCTTGTCGGCGCCGGCCCAGAACTGGTCGGCAGTGATGCCGGTGCCGGGAATGGCTTCGTTGTTGACGAAGTCGAACAGGACCTTGGCGACCTGCAGGCCACCGACTTGAACGTGTTCAGTCATTGCTTCCCTCACTCTGCGGAGCTGATGCGCTTTTCAGATTTTCATTATGTAGTGCACGGTTGGGCATACTACATGATGGCTTGCGGTTGTGAAAATTAGACTAAATACGTCGTTTAGCGACCCATTTTGGCCGTGCGGTCACACTGCGGCACGGGATGTTCTCAAGAAACTATTGGATTGTTCCAGATAAATATAAAAATGGTACACGATTTGTTTTCGTGTACGCATGCGTCCACCTTGTAGGAGCGAGTTTGCTCGCGAAAAACCCATGAGCACCAGAGGGCTTCGCCATGGACCATCTTGTACTGACTATTATCGCCGCCGACAAACCCGGTTTGGTTGAACGTATCGCGCAAAACATCGCTGCCCACGGTGGCAACTGGCTGGAAAGCCGCATGGCGCATATGGCCGGGCAGTTCGCCGGTATTTTGCGCGTCAGTGTGCCTGCCGAAAGCCGTCAGGATCTGGTGAATGCGCTGGAGGACTTATCCACACAAGGCATTCGCGTGTTGGTGGGCGAGGGCAGTGCGGGGCAGGCATCGGCGTCGAAGGCGATTTTGATGACGCTGGTGGGCAACGACCGATCGGGGATTGTGCGCGAGATCACCGCGCTATTGAGCCAGCAGGGCGTCAACCTGGAGCGCTTGAGCACTGATGTACGCCCCGCACCGATGAGCGGTGACCCGCTGTTTAATGCCGAGGCATTGTTGCGAGTGCCGTCAACGTTGTCGTTAGAGGCATTGCAGACGTCGCTGGAAACCCTGGCGGATGATTTGATGGTGGAGCTGCGCAACGAGGAATAATCATCCACAGGGTTATGCATGGAAATCTTGCATGGGCCTGTGGATAACCTTGGGGTGAATGCCTGCAAGCCAAACCGGCTGTGGCTTGCAGGAGGTTGTACGTTATTTGATCAGCGTTTGCGCATGGTCAGCCAGGCATCCACGCTGTACACCACCAGCCCGGCCCAGATAAACGCGAACGCGATCAGCGTGCTCGGCGCGAGTTGTTCACCGAACAGCAGCACCGCTTCCAACAGCACCAGCGTGGGCGCTACGTACTGCAAAAAGCCCAGCGCGGTGTAGGGCAAATGCCGTGCGGCAGCGTTGAAGCACACCAATGGCACCAACGTGATTGGGCCGGCGGCCACCAGCCACCAGGCTTCGGAGGTACTCCAGAAGGCCAGTTGCGCAGTGTGCGCCGACGGGTTGAACAGCAACCATGCGACGGCAATCGGCACCAGCATCCAGGTTTCCACCACCAGCCCCGGCAACGCCTTGACCGGCGCCTGCTTGCGGATCAAACCGTAGAAGCCAAACGTCAGCGCCAGCACCAGCGACACCCACGGCAAGCTACCGACTTGCCACACTTGTTGCGCCACGCCCAATGCTGCCAGCCCCACGGCTACCCACTGCAAACGACGCAGGCGTTCACCCAGAATCAGCATGCCCAGCAGCACGTTGACCAAGGGGTTGATGTAGTAACCGAGGCTCGCCTCCAGCATGCGCCCGCTGTTGACCGACCACACATAGGTCAGCCAGTTGCCCGCAATCAATGAGCCACTGAGTGCCAGAATCGCCAGGCGCTTGGGGTTGTCGCGCAGTTCACGCAACCAGCCGGGGTGTTTCCACACCATCAACAGCAAACCGCCGAACAGCGCGGACCACAACACGCGGTGCACGATGATTTCGGCGGCAGGCACACTGGCGATGGCTTTGAAGTAGAGCGGGAACAGGCCCCAGCAGATATAGGCGCTGAGGCCCAGAATGTACCCCTTGCGGGGGTTGGCGGCGTGCATTGCAGAATCCTTGCTCGGGCAGCTGACAAAGCGCAATTGTAAGGATTTTTGTCAGCCGATGGGATCTGCTTTGCCTAATGTGAGAGGGAGCACGCTCTCTCCCACAGGGGCAATGGTCAGAACAGCTTGAGCGGTTCTTCGTTAAGTGCCGACAGTTGCTCACGCAACGCCAGCACCTGATCGCCCCAATAGCGCTCGCTGCCAAACCACGGAAAGCTGTGCGGGAACGCCGGGTCATCCCAACGCCGCGCGAGCCAGGCGCTGTAATGCATCAGGCGCAAGGCGCGCAGGGGTTCGATCAACGCCAGTTCGCGTGGGTCGAAGTCGTGGAATTCCTGGTAACCGTCCATCAACTCCGACAGTTGGCCGAGGCATTCCTGGCGGTCGCCCGCGAGCATCATCCACAAGTCCTGCACGGCCGGGCCCATGCGGCAGTCGTCGAGGTCGACGATATGGAACATCTCATCGCGGCACATCATGTTGCCGGGGTGGCAATCGCCGTGCATGCGGATGTTTTTGTGCGGCGTGGCTTTGTAGACTGCTTCGACGCGCTTGAGCAGGTCGCGGGCTACGGACTCGTAGGCCGGCAGCAGGCTTTTGGGAATGAAGTTACCTTCCAGCAAGGTGTTGAGGGAGTCGTGACCGAAGTTCTTCACCCCCAACGCTTCGCGATGTTCGAACGGGCGGGTAGAACCCACCGCGTGCAAACGGCCGAGCAATTGCCCAAGGCGATGCAACTGGTCGAGGTTGCCCGGCTCCGGCGCGCGGCCACCGCGGCGCGGGAACAGGGTAAAGCGGAAACCTGCGTGTTCGAACAGGCTTTCGCCGTTGTGGATCATCGGGGCGACCACCGGCACGTCGCATTCGGCCAATTCGAACGTAAAGCGGTGTTCTTCGAGGATCGCCTCGGTGGTCCAGCGCTGGGGCCGGTAGAACTTGGCGATCAGCGGCTCGGAGTCTTCAATACCCACTTGGTAAACACGATTTTCGTAGCTGTTGAGCGCCAGCACGCGAGCATCGCTGAGGAAACCGATACTTTCGACAGCATCGAGTACCAGGTCGGGGGTGAGTGTTTCAAACGGATGGGCCATGCGAACTCCTGCGCGCAGCAGGTCGCCGCGTCCGGCCCGGTATGGTAACGCACCAAGGGCTGGATAGGTGGTGACTGTGCCACCGCCATCGCGAGCAAGCCCGCGCCCACCGTTAAAGCTGTGGGCTCGGTCACCTGTGGGAACGGGCTTGTGTGGGAGCGGGCTTGCTCGCGATGAGGCCCAATCAGGCGCCGACAATCCCCCCGTCATCCCGCCGAATCGCCATCACCGACGAGCGCGGCTTACCGTTCGGCAGGTGCTCCGGCCAGGTCGAACCACCGGTCTCGCCGGGATGCTGAATCCCTACAAACAGCGTTTTCTGATCCGGCGAGAAGCTGATGCCGGTGACTTCACACGCCACCGGCCCGACCATAAACCGGCGTATCTCACCGGTGCTCGGGTCAGCGCACAACATCTGGTTATTGCCCATGCCGGCAAAGTCGCCTGCGTTGCTGTAGTCGCCGTCGGTCAGGATCCACAAGCGCCCGGCCTTGTCGAAACCCAGGCCATCGGGGCTGTTGAACATGTTCTGCGGGTTGATGTTGGACGAGCCACCCTTCGGCGTACCGGCATGCACACCGGGGTTGCCGGCGACCACAAACAGGTCCCAACTGAAGGTGCTGGCGCCGTGGTTACCCGCATCGGCTTTCCAGCGCAAAATCTGCCCGTAGACGTTTTTCTCGCGCGGGTTGGGGCCGCCTACTGGCTGGCCGTCTTCGCCGCGCTTGGCGTTGTTGGTCAGGGTGCAATAAACCTGGCCGTCGGTGGGGCTGACCACGATCCATTCCGGGCGGTCCATGCGCGTGGCTTTCACCACGCTGGCGGCCAGGCGCGCGTGGATCAACACTTCGGCCTGGTTGGCGAAACCGCTGCTGGCGTCGATGCCGTTTTTACCGTGCGTCAGCTCAACCCACTGGCCTTTACCTTTGGGGTGGTCGGCGTTGCCGTCGCCCGCGTCGAAAATCGCCACGAACAAGGTGCCGTGGTCGAGCAGGTCTTTGTTGGCCTTGGGGTTCTTGTGGTTGATCTTGTCGCGGCTGACGAACTTGTAGATGAACTCACCGCGCTCATCATCGCCCATGTACACCACGGCGCGACCGTCGCGGGTTTCAGCGAGGGCGGCGTTTTCGTGTTTGAACCGGCCCAGGGCGGTGCGCTTGGCCGGAATGGATTGCGGGTCGAACGGGTCAATTTCAACCACCCAACCATGACGGTTGAGCTCGTTGGGGTTTTTTGCCATGTCGAAACGTGGGTCGTGCGGGTGCCAATTGATCTCTTTGCTGGCCGCCACTACGCCATAGCGCTTTTGCCCGGCGTCGAAGGTTTGCTGTGGGTTGCTGCTGCCAAAACAGTCGGTGAAGTTCTCTTCGCAGGTCAGATAAGTGCCCCACGGCGTCTTGCCGTTGGCGCAGTTCTGGAACGTACCGAGAACTTTTTTGCCGGAGGGGTCGGCGCTGGTTTTCAGCCACGCGTGGCCAGCCGCCGGGCCGCTCAGGCGGATCGGCGAGTTGCCGTGGATGCGCCGGTTGTAGCGCGAGTCCTGCACAAACTGCCAGGTGTTGCCCTTGCGCCGCACTTCGATCACCGACACACCTTCGGTGGCCAGCGCTTTGCGCACGTCGTCGGCCGATTGCGGCGCGCCGCCGTGCGGGTAGAGGTAGCGGTAGTTGGTGTATTCGTTGTTGATCGCCATCAATGCGCGATTGTCGTCGCCGGGGAACGCGAACAGGCTCATGCCGTCGTTGTTGTCACCGAATTGCTGCTCTTGGGCGACAGCCGTGCCGTTGCCGGACGGGTCAAACGCCGGCGCATTTTTATGCAGCGGCTGGCCCCAGCTGATCAGCACCGAGGCGCTGTAGCCCGGCGGCAACGTAATGGCGTCGCTGGTGGCTGCGGCGATGCTGGTGAAGCCCAGCAACGGGCTGGCGGTGGCGGCGTTGACGGCCAAGGCGCTGCGGGTCAGCAGGTTGCCGCCCAAAAACATCGCGGCACCGCACAGGGCGCCCGCGCCGATGAAACGACGGCGGGTGAGGCCGACCATGGTTTCGAGGTCGGTGGCTTGGTTTTCTTCTAATAGGCTCATGCGAGGCTCCCTGCGGTTTTTGCAGACACCTTAAGCAGCGGCCATGACGAAATTGTTGCAGTTTGAAGGCGCGTGCAGCGCGTTCGCCGCTACACCGGTGTGCCGAGCAACACATTGCTGGGCGCAAATTGCACCTGGGTCGGCAGCCCTTCGGCAGCGCCTTGGGCCTTGAGCGCGGCGGGCTGCGCCAGCGCGCACAAAACCTGACCATTAGGCAGGCTGATGCGCACTTCGCTGGGGCCGTCATCGGCATCGAGAATCGTCTCGATAACACCGCTCATGCAATTGTGTCCAGGTGTTGCAGCTTGCCCAATGGCAAGCAGTTCGAGCCAACCGGCCTTGATCAAGGCGACCACCTCGACACCGGTTTCCAGCTCCAGCCGCTGTGTGCTGTCGTGGGTGATCTGCGCAGTCAAGCTAAGGCCGCCCGACAGTTGCAGCCTGACCACGTCGTTGCGGCCATGGCGCTCGATTGTGCTGACCTGGCCGTGCAATTGGTTGCGCGCGCTGGTGCGCAGCATCAAGCGGCCGAGCAAGTTGAAGTCGCTCGCGTCCTGGTCCGAGCCCAACACTTGCGCCTGCAACACCTGCAGGCGCTGATACAGGCGCAACACGCGCTCACCTTCGGCGGTCAGCTTGGCACCGCCGCCGCCTTTGCCGCCGACACTGCGTTCGACCAGCGGCTTTTGCGCCAAATTGTTCAGTTCATCGATGGCGTCCCACGCCGCCTTATAACTCAGCCCGGCGCTTTTGGCCGCGCGGGTGATCGAACCCTGCTCGGCGATGTGCGCGAGCAAGGCAATGCGCTGGGGGCGGCGAATGATGTGTTGGCTGAGGGAAGTCGGCAGAGGCATGTGGATACGCTTCGATGAGGTCTGTGGACGTTGCAGGCGCGGCACGCGCGAGTCAAGTCATGTGCCCGGTTTGGGCGTGCGCGCCAGGCAATACACGTCGACCTGGCGCGCGCCGGCGTCCATCAACAAGCGCGCCAGGCTGTGGGCGGTGGCGCCGGTGGTTAGCACATCGTCCACCAGCGCGAAGTGCAGGCCTTGCGCTTGAGCGCCGGGTGCCAGTGCAAACGCAGTCAGCAGGTTGCGGTGACGGCTTTTGGCGTCGAGGGCTTGTTGCGCGATGGTTTCATGCGGGCGTAACAACAGGTGTTCATCGTGCTGAATATTGAGGTCTTGGCTAAGCCAACGCGCCAGCATCAATGCCTGGTTAAAGCCGCGCTCGCGCAGGCGTTTGCGCGCCATCGGTACCGCCAGCAGGCAGTCGGGTCGGTTAAGTTCGGCGTTGTCGAAGCGGTGTTGCAGGTGTTGGCCCAGCGCTCGCGCGAGCAGGTGGCCAAGTGGCCAGCGCGATTGATGCTTGAAGCGGCTGATGAGGGTGTCGACGGGAAAGCTGTAGCTCCAGGGCGCGACCACGTGTTTAAACGCGGGCGGTTTTTTCTGACATTGGCCACAGATCAAACCGTCCATTGGCAGCGGTAAGGCGCACACCCCGCACTGTTCCATCAGCCAGGGCAGCTCGGATTCGCAGACGCCGCACACGCTCTCGGCGGATTCGGTGGTTTCATCACAGATTAAACATATTTGGTTGCTTTTTAACCAATTGTAAACTTGGTGTTTGTATCCAGGTTGACAGTGCATGCATCTTCCTTAAATATGCCGAGCATCCGTGTCGCGCCTGTGGGTATTGCCCTTCCCACAGCGTTTGCCCAAGCATAATGAAGGAATTGCCCATGAGCGCCAGCACCACTGCCACCCTGCGTCACGATTGGTCCCTTGCCGAAGTCAAAGCGCTGTTTGTGCAGCCGTTCAATGACCTGTTGTTCCAGGCGCAGACCGTGCACCGCGCGCATTTCGACGCTAATCGCGTGCAGGTCTCGACCTTGCTGTCGATCAAAACCGGCGCGTGCCCGGAAGATTGCAAATATTGTCCACAGTCGGGCCACTACAACACTGGCCTGGAAAAAGAAAAGCTGATGGAAGTGCAGAAGGTCCTAGAAGAGGCTGCCCGCGCCAAGGCCATCGGTTCGACGCGTTTCTGCATGGGCGCGGCGTGGAAACACCCGTCGGCCAAAGACATGCCGTACGTGCTGGAGATGGTCAAAGGCGTGAAAGCCATGGGCCTGGAAACCTGCATGACCCTTGGTCGCCTTGACCAGGACCAGACCGAAGCGCTGGCGCAGGCAGGCCTGGACTACTACAACCACAACCTCGACACGTCGCCGGAATTCTACGGTTCGATCATCACCACACGCACCTACGGCGAGCGCCTGCAAACCCTGGCCTATGTGCGTGATTCGGGTATGAAAATCTGCTCCGGCGGCATCCTCGGCATGGGCGAGTCGCTCGACGACCGCGCCAACCTGCTGATCCAACTGGCCAACCTGCCGGAGCATCCAGAGTCGGTGCCGATCAACATGCTGGTGAAGGTGGCTGGCACGCCGTTGGAAAACGCCGAAGACATCGACCCGTTCGACTTCATCCGCATGCTCGCGGTGGCGCGCATTCTGATGCCGCAATCGCATGTGCGCCTGTCGGCTGGCCGCGAAGCCATGAACGAGCAGATGCAAGCGTTGGCGTTTTTCGCAGGTGCCAACTCGATTTTCTACGGCGACAAACTGCTGACCACCGCCAACCCGCAGGCCGACAAAGACATGCAACTGTTCTCGCGCCTCGGCATCCTGCCGGAAGCCCGCGAAGAACATGCTGATGAAGTGCATCAGGCCGCGATCGAGCAAGCGTTGGTCGAGCAAAAGAGCAGCGAGCAGTTTTACAACGCCGCTGTTTGATCATTCCACTTTGGAACGCAGGCCAACCTGTGGGAGCGGGCTTGCTCGCGAAAGCGCCGGATCAGTCAACTTATGTAGTGGCTGACAAAGCGTATTCGCGAGCAAGCCCGCTCCCACCTGTTTGGCCATGTTCAACCTGATCGACCGAGGCCTGCATGTCTTTTGATCTCGCCGCGCGCCTCGCTGCCCGCCGTGCCGAACACCTTTATCGTCAACGCCCAACACTGCAAAGCCCCCAAGGCCCGCAAGTGGTGGTCGATGGCCAGCCATTGCTGGCGTTCTGCAACAACGACTACCTGGGCCTGGCCAATCATCCACAGGTGATCGAAGCCTGGCGCGCCGGTGCCTCGCGTTGGGGCGTCGGCGGCGGCGCTTCGCACTTGGTGGTTGGCCATTCCACACCTCATCATCAGTTGGAAGAAGCCTTGGCGGACTTCACCGGTCGCCCGCGCGCGCTGCTGTTTACCACCGGCTATATGGCCAACCTGGGCGCGGTGACGGCGTTGGTGGGGCAGGGCGATACGGTGCTGGAAGACCGCCTCAACCATGCTTCGTTGCTGGATGCCGGTTTGCTCTCCGGCGCGCGTTTCAACCGTTACCTGCACAACGACGCCGCAAGCCTGGCCAAACGCCTGGAGAAAGCCACCGGCAATACGCTGGTGGTCACCGACGGCGTGTTCAGCATGGACGGTAACCTCGCCGACTTGCCGGCGCTGGCGAGTGAAGCACGCGCCAAGGGCGCCTGGTTGATGGTGGACGATGCCCACGGGTTTGGCCCGTTGGGTGCCCACGGCGGCGGGATCGTCGAGCATTTTGGCTTGAGCCAGGAAGAGGTGCCGGTGCTGGTCGGCACCTTGGGCAAAGCGTTCGGCACCGCCGGGGCGTTTGTGGCGGGCAGTGAAGAATTGATCGAAAGCTTGATCCAGTTCGCCCGGCCTTATATCTACACCACCAGCCAACCGCCGGCCCAAGCCTGCGCCACGCTGAAAAGCCTGGCGCTGCTGCGCACCGAGCATTGGCGGCGCGAGCATCTCAATGGCCTGATCCGCCAGTTCCGCCAAGGCGCCGAGCAGATCGGCCTGGCCTTGATGGACAGCTTTACGCCGATTCAGCCGATCAGGGTAGGCGACAGTGCCAAGGCCATGCGCCTGTCGCAGATGCTGCGCGAACGCGGGCTGATGGTCACCGCGATTCGCCCGCCCACCGTGCCTGCCGGCAGCGCGCGTTTGCGCGTCACATTGACGGCGGCGCACAGCGAGGCGCAGGTGCAGCTATTGTTAAGCGCGTTGGAGGAGTGTTTCCGGTTGTTAAGCGTCACGGAGCCCGAGCATGCGTGATCAACTGATATTGCTGCCCGGCTGGGGCCTCGGTGTATCGCCGCTGGAGCCTTTGGCCGCCGCCTTGCGCGGGCTCGACGAACACCTGCACGTGCACATCGAACCGCTGCCGCCGCTGGCTTCCAGCGACCTCGATGAATGGCTCGACGAACTCGATGCCACGCTGCCGGACAACGCCTGGCTGGGCGGCTGGTCCTTGGGCGGCATGCTTGCCTCTGAGCTGGCGGCGCGCCGTGGCGAACGCTGCTGCGGCCTGCTGACGCTGGCGAGTAACCCGTGTTTCGTCGCCCACGCGGGCTGGCCCAGCGCGATGCCTGCCGAAACCTTCGATGCGTTCCTCGCCGGTTGCCATGCCGACTCCCATGTCACCCTCAAACGCTTCGGTTTGTTGTGCGCCAAGGGCGCCGAGGACCCACGCGGGCTGTCACGTTTGCTGGTCAGCGGTGCACCGAATGCGCCCTCCAGCGTGTTGATGCCGGGCCTTGAACTGCTCGCTCAGCTCGACACGCGCGCGGCCTTGCTGGCGTATCGTGGCCCGCAACTGCACCTGTTTGCCGGTAGCGATGGGCTGGTGCCCGCCGAAGCCGCGATTGACCTGCTGACCCTGCTGCCGGATGTCGAAATCGGCCTGATTGAACAGGCGGGTCACGCTTTTCTTCTGGAAGACCCCCACGGTGTCGCGGGGGCCATCCAGGCTTTTTTGCATGAGTGCGTTGATGACTGATTTATCCAATCCGCCCTTGCCGGGCGCCTTGCCGGACAAGCGCCAGGTCGCCGCGTCTTTTTCGCGAGCCGCCGCCAGTTACGACAGCGTGGCCGAGTTGCAGCGCGCCGTGGGCAGCCAATTGTTGGCGCGTTTGCCGGCTGCTGGCGCGCCGCAACGCTGGCTGGACATGGGCTGTGGCACGGGCTTTTTCAGCCGCGTGTTGGGCCAGCGGTTTGCGGCCAGCCAAGGCGTGGCGCTGGACATCGCCGAAGGCATGCTGCTGCACGCGCGGCCATTGGGTGGCGCCGAGCACTTCATCGCCGGTGACGCCGAGCACCTGCCGCTTGCGGGCAATAGCTGCGGGCTGATTTTCTCCAGCCTGGCGGTGCAATGGTGTGCGAATTTCGAAGCGGTACTCAGCGAGGCCTATCGCGTGCTGCAACCCGGTGGCGTGCTGGCGTTCGCGAGCCTGTGCGTGGGCACGCTGTCTGAGTTGCGCGAAAGCTGGCGCGCCGCCGATGGCCTGGTGCACGTCAACCGCTTCCGCACCTTCGAAGCCTATCAACAACTGTGCGCCGCCAGCGGCTTGCGCGTGCTGAGCCTGGAGCGCCAGCCGCATGTGCTGCATTACCCGGACGTGCGCAGCCTCACCCATGAACTCAAAGCCTTGGGCGCACACAACCTCAACCCTGGCCGCCCGGGAGGGTTGACGGGGCGCGCACGGATTGTTGCACTGGTGGATGCTTACGAGCAGTTCCGTCAGGCCCAAGGCCTGCCCGCCACTTATCAAGTGGTGTACGCCGTACTGGAGAAACCTTTATGAGCGCCGCTTATTTCATCACCGGCACCGACACCGATGTTGGCAAAACCACCATCGCCGCCGGCCTGCTGCATGCAGCGCGGCTTGCGGGCAAAAGCACGGCCGCCGGAAAACCGGTGGCCTCGGGTTGCCAGGTGACCCCCAAAGGTTTGCGCAATGCCGACGCCCTCGCGCTGCTGGCGCAGTGTTCGTTGCCGCTGAGCTATGCCGAGGTTAACCCGGTGGCGTTCGAGCCTGCCATCGCGCCTCACTTGGCGGCGCGTGAAGCGGGCGTTGCCTTGACCGTGCAATCGCTGTTGACGCCGATGCAAAAAATCCTCGCGCGCCAAGCCGATTTCACCTTGATCGAAGGCGCGGGCGGCTGGCGTGTGCCGCTGGCCGATCAGGACAATCTGTCGGACCTCGCCATCGCGCTCAAGCTGCCGGTGATTCTGGTGGTGGGCGTGCGCTTGGGCTGCATCAGCCATGCTTTGCTCACCGCCGAAGCGATTGCGCGCGACGGTTTGCCGTTGGCTGGTTGGGTGGCGAATATCATCGAGCCCAAGACCTCTCGTCTGGAAGAAAACCTCGCCACCTTGGCCGAGCGCTTGCCTGCACCGTGTTTGGGGCGCGTGCCGAAACTCAAGCACGCCAGTGCCGAGGCGGTGGCCGAGCACTTGGAGTTGGACCTGCTTGACTGATTTTGGCTATCGATAAGGCACTGTGCCATTAGTGTTTTTTACGGGCCTTTTACCAGGATGTCTGCTTCAATTGAGCTTCACGATCCTCTAAAGGCAGGTTTACGCCATGGACATCTCTGGAAGCAGCGCGTTTTATTCGGGCCTGAGTACTATTCAGGCCGGGCAGAACCGTGTCGACCAGGCTGCCGGCAAAATCGCCAGCGCGGCCACGACCCAGCCATCCGCTGCACAAAGCGACCGCTTGCAAGCCAATGACCGTGCCCAGCCGAGCAACTCGGCGAGCAACATGGTCGAAATGGCCCAAGGCAAATTCCAAGTGGAGTTAGGCGCGAAAGTCGCCAAGGCTTCGGATGAAATGCTTGGCACGTTGATCGATACCTACGCCTGAACTGCGCTTTTCAGATCAAAAGCGCTTTGTGGGAGCGGGCTTGCTCGCGATGCAATCAACCCGGTTTACCTGATGTAACGAAGTGCCTGCATCGCGAGCAAGCCCGCTCCCACATTTGATGGGTGGCGCCTCAGCTGGCGTTGGCGGTGTTTAGCGCTTTGGCAATCAATCACCATTCCCTTTGAATCTTTGCTGGCTGTGGCAACCCGCCGCAGGCGTTGCCGTGCGCGTTGCTGACCTGCATCAAGACAAACGGCATCCGAGCGACCCTTGACAAGGGTAGGTCGTAAACGTATGTTTCAAACATCTGTTTGACCGCCATTACACATCCATGCGGTTGTTCATCCCAGCTACATCAGCAGAGGTTTATCGCTATGCCTGACTACAAGGCCCCCTTGCGTGATATTCGCTTCGTTCGTGACGAACTGCTCGGTTATGAAGCCCACTATCAGAGCCTGCCGGCTTGCCAGGACGCTACCCCGGACATGGTTGACGCCATTCTTGAGGAAGGCGCCAAGTTTTGTGAGCAAGTGCTGGCGCCGTTGAACCGCGTGGGTGACATCGAAGGGTGCACGTGGAGCGAGTCAGGCGTTAAAACCCCTACTGGTTTCAAAGAAGCTTACAAACAGTTTGTTGAAGGCGGCTGGCCTAGCCTGGCGCACGACGTGGAGCACGGCGGCCAAGGCCTGCCGGAATCGCTGGGTTTGGCGGTGAGCGAAATGGTCGGTGAAGCCAACTGGTCATGGGGCATGTACCCAGGCCTGTCGCACGGTGCGATGAACACCATCTCCGAACACGGTACGCCTGAGCAGCAAGACGCCTACCTGACCAAACTGGTGTCGGGCGAATGGACCGGCACCATGTGCCTGACCGAGCCGCACTGCGGCACCGACCTGGGCATGCTGCGTACCAAGGCTGAGCCGCAGGCCGATGGCAGCTACAAAGTCTCCGGCACCAAGATTTTCATCTCGGCCGGTGAACACGACATGGCCGATAACATCGTCCACATCGTACTGGCGCGCCTGCCGGATGCACCGGCCGGCACCAAAGGCATCTCGCTGTTTATCGTGCCTAAATTCATGCCCAACGCAGACGGTTCGATTGGCGCGCGCAACGCGGTGACCTGTGGTTCCCTGGAACACAAAATGGGCATCCACGGTAACGCCACGTGCGTGATGAACTTCGACGCGGCCACCGGTTTTCTGATCGGCCCGGCGAACAAAGGCCTGAACTGCATGTTCACCTTTATGAACACCGCTCGCCTGGGCACCGCGCTGCAAGGCCTGGCCCACGCCGAGATCGGCTTTCAGGGTGGCCTGAAATACGCTCGCGACCGCCTGCAAATGCGTTCGCTGACTGGCCCGAAAGCGCCGGAAAAAGCGGCCGACCCGATCATCGTGCACCCTGATGTGCGCCGCATGCTGTTGACCATGAAGGCTTTCGCCGAAGGCAACCGTGCGATGGTGTACTTCACCGCCAAGCAAGTCGACATCGTCAAGTACGGCACCGACGACGAAGCCAAAAAACAGGCTGATGGCCTGCTGGCCTTCATGACCCCAATCGCCAAGGCGTTCATGACCGAAGTCGGTTTTGAATCCGCCAACCACGGCGTGCAGGTTTACGGCGGCCACGGCTTCATCGCCGAGTGGGGCATGGAGCAAAACGTTCGCGACAGCCGCATTTCGATGCTGTACGAAGGCACAACCGGCATTCAGGCGCTGGACCTGCTCGGCCGTAAAGTGCTGATGACCCAGGGCGAAGCGCTCAAGGGCTTCACCAAGATCGTGCACAAGTTCTGCCAGGCCAACGAAGGCAACGAAGCCATCACAGAATTCGTTGCACCGCTGGCCGCACTGAACAAAGAGTGGGGCGAGTTGACCATGAAGGTCGGCATGGCCGCGATGAAAGACCGTGAAGAAGTCGGTGCCGCTTCGGTGGACTACCTGATGTATTCCGGCTACGCGTGCCTGGCTTACTTCTGGGCCGACATGGCGCGCCTGGCGGCTGAAAAACTGGCTGCCGGCACCACCGAAGAGGCGTTCTACACCGCCAAGCTGCAGACCGCGCGCTTTTACTTCCAGCGCATCCTGCCGCGTACCCAGACCCACAAGGCCACCATGTTGTCGGGCGCCAATAACCTGATGGACATGAAAGAAGAGAACTTCGGTTTGGCTTACTAAGCTTAGGCTGCATTGAAAAGCCGCCGCTCTTTTGGGAGCGGCGGCTTTTTTGTGGGCGCTGGCAAAGCAGCACTTAAGGTGTCGGAATAAAAGGCGCTCCGTCGCAATAGACGTTGCCGGGCAAAACACCTCTGACGGCAATTGCCAAGGGCGGCGATTGAACCACTTGCCCGAAAGTATTCAGCGTCGTATAGCTGAAATACATCACGCCTCTGCCGATGACCCGCATGGTGGTCGAGTAGGGTACGTTCACGGTCTGGCCCACTGTGGCAGCGTCCGGTGAAATGGTTACTGTGAGAGTCACCGGGGGAGCAATGAGGATTGAACCGTCGTCCTGTCGGCTGAGTACGCAGGTCAATGTCGCCGACGTGTTAAAGCGCAGCAGTATAGAGGGCGGGAGAAATACCTCAATAAACCGGTTTGCGTAATCCCCGCTCACTGGCTGCGGCGAGTTGCAGGTGAGGTTGCCGTTATTCAGGTTACGCACCACCGGCGCTGGCAACTGCATCAAAGGCGAAAAGTTGAGGGTGAGAGTCCTTTCAGGCCCCAAAGTGGTATTTGCGCCGCTGGTGACCCTGAACCGGAATGAGGCTTGCACGTTATTGATGGTGGTGCCCGGAAGGTAGCCCTGCACTTGCGCTATGGTCACAATAAACCGTAGCGGTAACGGCTGCCCGGTGTAGATCAGGGGCGTGGTCATGGGGTTGGTCGTACCCAGCATTACAGTCACAGCATCACCGTTTTGCAGACCGTTGGCGCTGTCCAGCCACATCTCGATCCCGCCTTGCCCGCTTTGGTTGACCTCCCCCAAGGTCACCGTGTTGTCGGGCGCAGCCGCGTTGGTCACGCGTGGTGCCGCGATGTTCGACGCTATTATTCGCAGCGCCACCATCACCTCAAGAATCAACGAATCCCGAGCTCGGTTGCCGGCCTGGTCCACAAGGCGGTAGGTCAGTTGCTGCCTGCCGTTGCCGCGAGCGCGAATAACTGACGCTGGAACGGGCAGGTAGCGAACGGCTGGGTAGTCGGGCAAGTTGACTACAATGTTGGGCGCTACGGTGTAAGCCACCTCCATATGGCTGTCGGTGTTGCCATAGTAGGGAACATACCTCAGCCCTGTTTGGGCATTGGTCACCGCGTGTTCAGGAATTCGGAACATAACGGGGTCATTGTTGGCCAGATAGTCGTCTGTAATGATCGGCATTGCCAGGTTCGTTGGCAGCAGTGGGCGCGGCGCGGTGATGACCTCGTAACCGAACGGCGGGGTTCTTTGGACCCGCAAGGGAGTGCTGGCGGTCGCGCTCAGAACGTTGTCACCGTCGTCCACCGTATAGGTGAGTCGGTACTCGCCTTCATTGCCCACCATGCGGCGCGGAACGTCTACATTAATCGCCCCGGTGGGATAAGTAGAATATCGCTGGAAGGCCACTGCTTGGTATTCACCCGGCGGTGGGGTTTCAATGAACACCATGATCCGGCACTGAGCCCCGGGAGAACCGGGTTGCGGCAGCGGCGGGATCAAAACTTTTACGTCACTCGCCGCCGCCCGCAGCGGGATCAAACCGTCGGTATTCGGGATAGCGTCCACCACGGAAAGCGGCGGCAGCCTGGGTATTGCGTTACGAATCAAAAACAGTGAGCCTGCACGTACTTGTTCGTTAACTAAATTATCCATGTCGGTTACTTCCATCGTGTGTAGGGACACTCCCTTGTCCCGAATACCCGCTGGGCGAAAGTGGTACGTGCAAGTAAGCACGCGCTAGTCATTGATGAATACTGTCAGAACTAACAGGGAGAGGACGTGCGCGCATTGCTCTGTTTATAGCGGTGATAAAAAACCGCAGTCTGACACTCAGGGATTAGGCCAACCGGCCGTTAAAGTGATGGCAATGTGATACATCGCTGCCGGTGTGTGCTTAACTGTCGCCAAGCAGGCACTGTGCCATCACTCTTCTGCGTGTCGGAGCTTTACCTTTGTTGCGCGTGTCCGCTGTGCGTGTCAGTCATTTTCTTCCTTCGCTGCTGCTGTTGTTGGCGGGGCTCTCGGCTGCGTACGTTAAAGACCTGAATGTGTTTTTCACCTCGCTATTCAACGTGCTGCCAACCCTGGTGCTGCTGCTCGGCGGTGCGTACTGCGCGGTGTATCGTCGCCAGCGTGAACTGTTCCTGATGATCACGGTGTATGTCGTTTACTTCCTGTTGGACACCCAGACCGATTATTACCGCGACAACGGCCGTGTGCGCGACGATGCGGCGGTGGTCTTTCATCTGTGTTGCCTGTTGTTGCCGCTGCTGTTCACTACTTATGCGCTGTGGCAGGAGAAAACCCATCTGTTCCGCGACTTCGTTGCCCGCTGCGCAGTGCTCTTCGCCATCGGTAGCGTGGCCTTGGCGCTTGAGCAAAGTTTCCCGCAGGCCTTGCTGAACTGGCTGGCGGAGATTCGCTGGCCGGCCTTGCATGGCAGTTGGATGAACCTGATCCAACTGTCGTATCCGATGTTCCTGGTGGGTTTTGTCGCCCTGGCGGTGCAGTACTGGCGCCAGCCGCGCCCGTTGCACGCGGCGCAACTGGTCGGGCTGTTGGGGTTGTTCTGGATGTTGCCGCAGACGTTCATTCTGCCGTTCACCCTGAACATCATTTGCAGCCAGGTGATGTTGATGATCGCCGCCGGTGTGGCCCATGAAGCCTATCAAATGGCCTTTCGTGATGAACTGACCGGTTTGCCGGGGCGGCGCGCACTCAATGAGCGCATGCAACGGCTGGGGCGTAATTACGTGTTGGCGATGACCGACGTTGACCACTTCAAGCGCTTTAACGACACGCATGGCCACGACGTGGGCGACCAGGTGCTGCGCCTGGTGGCCAGCAAACTGTCCAAGGTCAATGGTGGCGGGCGCGCGTACCGTTATGGCGGTGAAGAGTTTGCCGTGGTGTTTGCCGGCAAGACGCTGGACGAATGCATGCCGCATCTGGACGAGATCCGCGAGGTCATCGCCACCTATGACATCAAGCTACGCAACGCGGACCGTCCGCAGGACGACCAGCAAGGCCGCCAACGCCGCACGGCCAGCGGCGCATCGAGTGTGTCAGTGACCGTGAGCATCGGCGTGGCCGAGCGCCAGGCCGAGCAGCGCACCCCCGAAGAAGTGCTCAAGTCCGCCGACCAGGCGCTCTACGCGGCCAAGGGCGCCGGGCGTAACTGCGTGGTCGCCGCCGGGCAAACCCGTCGTGGCGCCGTGCGGATGGAGAGTGCTGCCGGTTGAGTGATGGTGGTGTATTCAGCGGTTCTACAATGATTGTTTGCGGCGGTGGCCAGCAGTAGCTTGAAACCATCTGCTGCCGGAGACATTGCCATGCCTGACTACAAAGCTCCCTTGCGCGACATGCGCTTTCTGATCGACACCGTGTTCGACTTCCACGGTCACTACGCTGCCTTGGGCGCGACCGACGCCAGCCCGGATATGGTCGGTGCGATCCTCGAAGAAGGCGCCAAATTCTGCGAGAACGTGCTGTCGCCGCTCAATCGCAGCGGCGACGAAGAAGGCTGCCATTTCGAGAACGGCGTGGTCACTACACCCAAAGGCTTCAAGGAAGCTTTCGCCCAGTACGTGGAAGGCGGTTGGCACGGCCTGGCCGCAGACCCGGCCTACGGTGGCCAGGGCTTGCCGCACTCGCTGGGCCTGGTGCTGAGCGAAATGATCGGCTCCAGCAACACGTCGTGGGGCATGTACCCTGGGTTGACGCATGGCGCGATGGCAGCGATTCATGCGCACGGCACCGAGGAGCAGAAAGCCACCTACCTGCACAAGCTCACCGCCGGCGAGTGGACCGGCACCATGTGCCTGACCGAAGCGCATTGCGGCACCGACCTGGGCCTGATCAAAACCCGCGCCGTGCCACAGGCGGATGGCAGTTACGCGCTCACCGGCAGCAAAATCTTCATATCAGCCGGCGAGCATGACCTTAGCGCCAACATTATCCACCTGGTGCTGGCCAAGCTGCCGGATGCCCCAGCGGGCACCAAAGGCATCTCGTTGTTTATCGTGCCCAAGTTCCATGCGGATTCGGGCGAGCGCAATGCGGTGCACTGCGGCGCCATCGAGCACAAAATGGGCATCAAGGCCTCGGCGACCTGCGTGCTGAACTTCGACGGCGCCAAGGGCGTGCTGATTGGCGAGGCGAATAAAGGCCTCAATTGCATGTTCACCATGATGAACCACGCGCGTCTGGGCACCGGCATGCAGGGCCTGTGCAATGGCGAGGCGAGTTTTCAGGGCGCGATCAAATACGCCAACGACCGCCTGCAAATGCGTTCACTCAGCGGCGCCAAGGCGCCCGAGAAAGCCGCCGACCCGATTATCGTGCACGCCGACGTGCGCCGCATGTTGCTGACCATGAAAGCCCTCAACGAAGGCAACCGCGCGCTGGCCTATTTCACCGCGCAATGGCTCGACACCGCGCACCTGAGCCAAGACGCCGCTGAGCGCCAGGAAGCCGAAGACGTGTTGGCGTTCCTGACGCCCATCTGCAAAGCCTTTATGACCGATACCGGGCTGGAAGTGACCAACCACGGCATGCAGGTATTCGGTGGCCACGGCTATATTCGCGAATGGGGCATGGAACAACTGGCGCGTGATGCGCGGATTGCGCCGATCTATGAAGGCACCAACGGCATTCAGGCGCTCGACCTGCTCGGGCGCAAGGTGCTCGGTAGCCAGGGCAAGCTGCTGCGCGGGTTTACCAAAATTGTGCATAAGTTCTGCGCAGCGAATGCCGAGCACCCGCAGCTCAAGGCGCATGTGGAACAGCTCAATCAACTGAACCAGCAATGGGGCGAGCTGACGATGAAGGTCGGCATGGCGGCGATGAAAAACCCGGATGAAGTGGGCGCGGCAGCCGTGGATTACTTGATGTACAGCGGTTACATCATTTTGGCCTACCTGTGGCTGCGCATGGCAATCGCGGCGCAGGCTCAGGTCGATGACGCCGCGTTTGCCCACGCCAAATTGGCGACGTGCGATTTCTACTTCAAGCGCCTGCTGCCGCGTACTGCAACGCACCGCGCCGCGGTGGAGGCGGGCAGCGAGTGCCTGATGAGCCTGCCGGCGGAGGCGTTTGCCCTGTAAGCGTAAATGACTCAAAGGGTCCATCTGTGAATCCTGGCGTGACTTATAAATACTTGCTGGTCACGAACGGACCCTATGTGTCTGAAAAGTTGTTCGGGTACACTCGGAGCCTGTAAAACCGATCTTACCGAATCACTTTTCATGTTCTCACGAGGTTTGCCATGGCTGATTACAAAGCGCCGCTGCGTGATATGCGCTTCGTCCTCAACGAAGTTTTTGAGGTCGCCAAAACGTGGGCCCAATTGCCGGCATTGGCAGACGCCGTGGATGCCGAAACCGTCGAGGCCATCCTCGAAGAAGCCGGCAAAGTCAGCACCAAAACCATTGCCCCGATCAATCGCGGTGGCGATGAACAAGGCTGCCGCTGGGCGGACACTGTTGTCAGCACGCCGGACGGTTATCCACATGCCTACAAAACCTACGCTGAAGGCGGTTGGGTGGGTGTAGGTGGCGACCCGGCGTTCGGTGGCATGGGCATGCCCAAGGCGGTATCGGCGCAAGTCGAAGAGATGATCAACTCGGCAAGCCTGGCGTTCGGCCTGTACCCGATGCTGACGTCCGGCGCCTGTGTGTCGATCAACACTCACGCCAGCGAAGCGCTCAAGGCCACCTATCTGCCGAAAATGTACTCGGGTGAGTGGGCCGGTTCCATGTGCCTGACCGAAGCGCATGCCGGTACGGACTTGGGCATTATCCGCACCAAGGCCGAGCCTCAGGCCGACGGCTCCTACACCCTCAGCGGCACCAAGATTTTTATCACCGGTGGCGAACACGACCTCACCGAAAACATCATCCACCTGGTGTTGGCCAAGCTGCCGGATGCACCGGCGGGTCCGAAGGGTATCTCGCTGTTCCTGGTGCCCAAGTTCATGGTCAATGCCGACGGCAGCCTGGGCGCGCGCAATGCGGTGAGCTGCGGCTCGATCGAACACAAGATGGGTATCCAGGCGTCGGCTACCTGCGTGATGAACTTTGACCAGGCCGTCGGCTATCTGGTGGGCGAGCCGAACCGTGGTTTGGCGGCGATGTTCACCATGATGAACTATGAGCGCCTGGGGGTGGGTATTCAGGGCCTTGCGTCGGGTGAGCGGTCTTATCAAAACGCCATTGAGTACGCCCGTGACCGTCTGCAAAGCCGTTCGCCGACCGGCGCGCAGGCCAAGGACAAAGTCGCCGACCCAATCATCGTGCACCCCGACGTGCGTCGCATGCTGTTGACCATGAAAGCTGCGAACGAAGGTGGCCGTGCGTTTTCCACGTATGTGGCAACCCAGTTGGACATCGCCAAGTTCAGCGAAGATCCGCGCGCCCGCGAGCGTGCAGACAGCCTGGTGGCGTTGCTGACGCCAGTGGCCAAGGCGTTTCTCAGCGACTTAGGCCTTGAAACCACAGTGCTCGGCCAGCAGGTGTTTGGCGGCCACGGCTACATCCGCGAGTGGGGCCAGGAGCAGTTGGTGCGTGACGTGCGCATCACGCAGATCTACGAAGGCACCAACGGCATTCAGGCGCTGGACTTGGTGGGGCGCAAGATCGTCGGCAGCGACGGTGCGTTCTACACCTTGTTCGCCGAGGAGATCCGCCAGTTCATCGCCACGGCAGGCGCCGAGCTGGGCGAATTTACCCGCCCGCTCAGCGCAGCCGTGACGCACCTGGATGAATTGACGGCGTGGGTGCTGGACCGCGCCAAAACCAACCCGAGTGAAATCGGCGCGGCGTCGGTGGAGTACCTGCATGCCTTCGGCTACATGGCTTATGCCTATATGTGGGCGCGCATGGCCAAGGCGGCGTTTGGCAAAGAGGCTGAGGAAGACTTCTATGCCAGCAAGCTGGGCACTGCACGTTTCTACTTTGCCCGCTTGCTGCCGCGTATTCACTCGCTGAGCGCTTCGGTAAAAGCCGGTAGCGAATCGCTGTTCCTGATGGATGAAGCGCTGTTTTAAGGGCGAAAAGAGTGTGTAAGCATTCTCTTACACGACGTGCTGCTATTCGTCCTCTATCGCCAAATTGGATCCACGGATAATCTACTTCACATGGACGTAGCGCAGGAAGCGCAAAGAAACAACACGGACACGTAGGATTCTGCCAGGACGGCGGAGTGAAATGGATGTCAGGGAAACAGTCTGCAAAACCCCGCTTCGGCGGGGTTTTCTTTTGCCCGCGAAAAAGTCAGGCCTGCGCCTGCGGGGCATTCATTACGTCCTCGAGCAAGGTGCGCAGCAATGCCATCGTTGCTTGCTGGCGCTGCACATCGCGGCACACCAAGCCCACTTTCAGCGGCACTCTCGGTTCACTCAAGGGTTTCCACAGCAGCAACTGGCTATTGTGTTCGTCCTGGGAGCGCCCAGGCAGCACCGTCGCCAATTGGGTATGCGGCAAACTGTCGAGAATCCCCGCCATCGTATTCAGCTCGGCCTGCACTTGCGGGCGCCGCCCCAGATTAGCCAGCTGGCCCTGCCAAATCTGCCGTATTTGAAACTCCTCCCCCAACAGCAACATTGGCAACTCGGCTGCCTGTTTCAGCGAAACTTTCTTGAATTCGCGCAGGGGATGGTCGTCCGGGATCACCACTTTTAACTCATCTTCATACAACAGCACGCCGTGTAAACCCGGCTGGCGTGGCGGCAGGTAACTGATACCAATATCCAGCGAGCCGTTGAGCAGCCGGCGTTCAATTTCAAGCCCGGTCAGTTCGTAGATCTGCACCACCAAATGTGGCTGCGCTTTGCGCACGCGTTCGAGCATTTGCGGAACCAGGCTGGTGTGCACGGTTTGCAGCACGCCAATGGCCAGCGTGCGCATTGCCTGTCCCTTGAAATTGCGCAAGGCTTCGATGGCGTGTTGCATGCCATCAATCAACGGCAAGGCGTGGTTGTACAACGTGTGCGCGGCCAATGTGGGCAACAGGCGCTTGCTGCTGCGCTCGAACAAGCTCACGTCCAGGTTCTGTTCGAGTTGGCGAATCTGTTGCGACAGCGCCGGTTGGGAGATCGACAGGCGCTCGGCTGCGCGGCCTACGTGGCCTTCTTCATAGACCGCGACGAAATAACGCAGTTGTTTGAAATCCATAAGGTTTACTTATCGAAAAAGCTCGAAAATCGAAATGGCCGATGAGGGCTGAGACGCCTAGTCTAGCGCCTATTCGCAGGGATTACAGGGCCGGATCGGGCAATGAATAGCGTTTGTGTTGAAGGTGTTTACATAGGCAAGGCAACAAACATCAATGCAGTTTTTGCGGGCAGCACAGACCAATGTCCGGTTGCCATTGGGAGGCACCTGTGAATCTGTTCCGTCGCCCTGTGCCAAGCCTGGACGATTTGCTGCTGAATGCGCGGCACAAGGACCTGCCCGGCGAATCGCTGATGCGCACCGTAGCCAGGCCAGCGCAGGTCTTTGTGCGCGGCCAAGGGGCTTGGCTCTGGGACAGTGATGGCCGTGCCTACCTGGATTTCAGCCAGGGCAACGCCGCCAACAGCCTTGGTCACAGCCCCCAGGTGTTGATCAAAGCTCTGGCCGATCAGACCCACGCCTTGATAAACCCCGGGAACGGCCTGCACAACCGTGCGCAACTTAACCTCGTCGACCGCCTCTGCCAATGCACCGGCAGCGATCAGGCCTACCTGCTCAACAGCGGCACGGAAGCCTGCGAAGCGGCGATCAAGTTGGCGCGCAAATGGGGCCAACTGCATCGTGGCGGCGCTTATCGCATCATCAGCGCCAGCAACGCTTGCCACGGCCGCAGTTTTGCGGCGCTGGCAGCCTCGGCGGGCGCCAGTGCAAACCGCTTTGAACCGCAATTGCCGGGTTTCAGTCACGTACCGTTCAACGACCTGCCGGCGTTGCACGCGGCGGTGGATGCGCAAACCGTCGCAATTATGTTGGAGCCGATCCAGGGCGAAGCTGGCGTGGTGCCCGCGACAGAACACTACCTCAAGGGCGTTGAGCGCCTGTGCCGTGAACTGGGCATCTTGCTGATTCTCGACGAAGTGCACACCGGCATCGGTCGCTGCGGCACCTTGCTCGTGGAAGAGCAGTACGGCGTGCGCGCCGACATCCTCACCCTCGGCAAAGGCCTGGGCGGCGGCGTGCCTTTGGCCGCATTGCTGGCGCGCGGCAAGGCCTGTTGCTTCGAGGTGGGAGAATTGGAAGGCACCCATCATGGCAATGCATTGATGGCAGCGGCCGGCGTGGCAGTACTTGATGCGGTGTCAGAGAACGGCTTTCTCGAGCAGGTGCGTGAGTGCGGCCTTTACTTGGGCGAAGGCCTGGCCCGAGTAGCCTATCGCTATGACCATGGCCCATTACGCGGCCATGGCCTGATGTGGGGGCTGACATTGTCGGATGACTCTGCAGATGCAGTGGTAAAGGCAGCGCTGCACGAAGGCTTGATCCTCACCGCGCCGCAGCCCAACTGTTTACGCTTCACCCCGGCCTTGAACGTCGGCAAAAACCACATTGACGACATGTTGCTGCGCCTCGCGCGTGCCTTTGCCCGTGTACGCACTGCCCAATTGCACTGCCGCAAAGGCATTGCTGTTTAACCGCCTATTTCTGAACCGTCTCGCGGCATACGCGGCGCCTCCAGCCTGATTCTTTTGGCTGGGGGCGTTTTTTTGTGCGTGACATTTTTGGACTGCAATGATCGCTTGAGACTGGGTGGAAAGCATGGCTTTTTAGCGGGCGTCGGCAAGGACTGCCGAAAGGGCTCGCACATTTTTTGCTTGCTTCATTTCTAATCTATACCACTGGGTGGTATGTTTTGAGGAAGGGATGACCATGAAGCTAAGACCAGCTTCTGTTCGCTAAGCAGCACCAAAGCAACATCAGTCAAAAGGATCTGGTCGGGCTTCGGGCGATTGCAAAGACCTATGAAGGTTTAAATCAAGCACAGGTCCAGCAGCTACTGGATATGAAGGAGTTTGTGGAGATACATCATGACCAGAAAATATGAAAGTGAAGCGCTGGAGTCCGTTCATCAATCGGCCGAGGCGTTGTATTCGATTGGCGCCATCAGCAAGACCACGCTCCGAGAATTCGACGCGATGTGCTTTGCACCTGCACCGGCACAAATCCCGGCCGAGCAAATCAAACAACTGCGCGAAAACAGCCACGTCAGCCAACCGGTGTTTGCCCGCTACCTGAACACCAGCGCCTCTACCGTGAAAAAATGGGAATCCGGCGAGAAGCAACCCAGCGGCATGGCGCTCAAGTTGCTGAGTATCGTACAAAAGCACGGCCTGGAAATTCTCACCTGAAGATGGCGCAATGCCAGAACCCACTGAACCCTCACGAGCGCCCAAGGTCGATTAGCTACACGGCTCACACGAGCCGATTTTTTGGAGCTGAACCCATGGACATCATTCGTATCATCATCGCCATTCTGCTGCCGCCACTGGGTGTGTTCATGCAAGTGGGTTTTGCTGGCGCGTTCTGGCTGAATATTCTGCTGACCTTGTGCGGTTATTTCCCCGGCATCATTCACGCCGTGTACATCATCGCCAAGCGCTGAGGCCTTTAGCCTTTTGCGATGAGCCGTGAGTTGCGCTCGTTGCGAAAGGCCAATTGCTCAATAGTCTGAGTGGCGTGTTCGGCTTCTTCCCGCGCTTGCAGGATGATGCCGTGCTGCTCGGACTTGCTGCACACCGGATCAGCGTTGCTCGCGTCCCCCGTGAGCATGAACGCCTGACAACGGCAGCCGCCGAAGTCTTTTTCCTTTTCATCGCATGAACGGCACGGCTCAGGCATCCAGTCGTAACCGCGAAAGCGGTTGAACCCGAACGAGTCGTACCAGATGTGCTGCATGCTGTGATCGCGCACGTTGGGAAATTGCACAGGTAGCTGTCGGGCACCGTGACAGGGCAGGGCAGTGCCGTCCGGCGTTACCGTCAGAAATAGGCTGCCCCAGCCATTCATGCAGGCTTTAGGGCGCTCCTCGTAGTAATCCGGCGTCACGAATATCAGCTTGCACGGGTGGCCTTCGGCTTCGAGCTTGGCGCGGTATTCGTTGGTGATGCGTTCGGCACGCACCAGTTGTTCTTGCGTCGGTAACAACCCCACACGATTGAGCTGCGCCCAGCCGTAGAACTGGCAGGTGGCGAGTTCGACGAAGTCCGCCTCCAGGGCGATGCACAACTCGATGATGCGGTCGATCTTGTCGATATTGTGCCGATGCGTGACAAAGTTAAGCACCATCGGATAGCCGTGCGCTTTGACCGCGCGGGCCATTTCCAACTTTTGCGCGAACGCTTTTTTCGAGCCGGCCAGCAGGTTGTTCACTTGCTCGTCACTGGCCTGGAAACTGATCTGGATATGGTCCAGCCCGGCCTTTTTGAAGTCGCTGATTTTCTGCTCGGTGAGGCCGATGCCGGAGGTGATCAAGTTGGTGTAAAAGCCCAGCTTGCGCGCCTCGGCAATCAGCTCGGCGAGGTCTTGGCGCACCAGTGGCTCGCCACCGGAAAACCCCAGTTGCGCCGCGCCCATCTCCCGCGCTTCGCGAAATACCTTGATCCATTGCTCGGTACTCAGCTCTTTGCCCTGCTCGGCAAAGTCCAGCGGGTTGGAGCAATACGGGCATTGCAACGGGCACCGATAGGTCAACTCGGCGAGCAACCACAGCGGCAGGCCAATGGCTGGCGTCTCAGGCAAGGGTGATCCAGTGCTCAGCACGGGCGACCTCCATGAATTGCTCGATGTCTGCGGCGAGCTCTGGTACGCCGGGGAACTGTTTGTCCAGTTCGACGATAATGGCAGCCACGTCACGCTCGCCGTCGATCAAACCACCGATCAACGCGGCGCTGTCATTGAGCTTGATCATGCCTTCCGGGTAGAGCAATACGTGGCCTTTCTGCGCGGGCTCGTACTGGTAGCGATAGCCCTGACGCCACGTCGGTTTTTTGCTGCGATCAAAGCTCATAGGGTGATCCCTTTATGCCATACCCGCTGCTCGGTCACGCTGTGATAGGGCGGGCGGTTGAGTTCGTAGGCCATGCTCATGGCGTCGAGCATGCTCCACAGGATGTCGAGCTTGAACTGGAGTATTTCCAGCATCCGCTCCTGGCCTTCGCGGGTGGTGTAGTGCTGCAGCGTAATCGCCAAGCCATGTTCCACATCGCGGCGGGCCTGGCCCAGACGGGTACGGAAATATTCATAACCGGCAGGGTCGATCCACGGGTAATGCTGCGGCCAGCTGTCGAGGCGCGATTGGTGAATCTGCGGCGCGAACAGTTCGGTCAGCGAGCTGCTCGCAGCTTCTTGCCAACTGGCACGGCGGGCAAAGTTGACGTAGGCATCCACCGCAAAACGCACGCCGGGCAGCACCAGCTCCTGGGAGCGCAGTTGGTCCGGGTCGAGGCCGACGGCCTGGCCCAAACGCAGCCAGGCCTCGATACCGCCGTCTTCACCGGGCGCGCCATCGTGGTCGAGCAGGCGCTGGATCCACTCACGGCGGATCTCACGGTCCGGGCAGTTGGCGAGGATCGCGGCGTCCTTCAGCGGGATGTTCACCTGGTAGTAAAAACGGTTGGCGACCCAGCCCTGGATCTGCTCGCGGGTAGCGCGACCTTCATACATCGCCACGTGGTACGGGTGATAGATATGGTAGAAGGCGCCCTTGGCCCGCAACGCCTGCTCAAAGGCTTCGCGCGTCAGCGGTGTGTCAGTCATTTGGTTTGCTCCTACAATTGGATGCTCATGCCGTCGTAAGCCACTTCGACATTGCGCCGCACCAGTTCCGCTCGCTCGGGGGAGTCTTCATCGAGGATCGGGTTGGTGTTGTTGATGTGAATGAGCACTTTGCGTTGCTTGGGCAATTGCTCCAGCACTTCGAGCATGCCGCCGGGGCCGTTTTGCGCCAAGTGGCCCATCTCGCGGCCGGTGCGCGTGCCGACGCCACGGCGCTGCATTTCGTCGTCATCCCACATCGTACCGTCCACCAGCAGGCAATCGCTGCCGGCCATAATCTCCAGCAACGGCGCATCGACTTTGCCCAGCCCTGGCGCATAGAACAGTTTGCCGCCGGTGCGCAGGTCTTCGACGATCAGGCCGATGTTGTCGCCCGGGTGCGGGTCGAAGCGGTGTGGCGAGTAGGGCGGCGCGGCGCTGCGCAGCGGCAGTGGCGTGAAACGCAAGTTGGGGCAGGCCGGAATGGTGAAGCTGGCGTCCAGCTCGATACGGTTCCAGGCCAGGCCGCCGTTCCAGTGGGTGAGCATGGTGAACAGCGGAAAACCGCTGCTCAGGTCTTCATGGACCATGTCGGTGCACCACACTGAGTGCGGGCAGCCTTCACGCAGGCTCAACAGGCCGGTGGTGTGGTCGATCTGGCTGTCCATCAGGATGATCGCGCTGATGCCGGTATCGCGCAGCGCGCGGCCGGGTTGCATCGGCGCAAAGCTCTGCAGTTGCGCGCGAATATCCGGCGAAGCATTGCACAGCACCCAATTCACGCCATCGTCCGAGATCGCGATAGACGACTGAGTGCGCGCGTGCGCCCGTAGGCTGCCGTCGCGAAAACCCGCGCAATTCACGCAGTTGCAGTTCCACTGCGGGAAGCCACCGCCGGCGGCGGAACCTAGAATCTGGACAAACATGGTCGCTCCATCAAGCACAGCTCAAAACAAAAACGCCCCGGGCGAACCGAGGCGTTGTATTACTCAGCCAATTAACGGCTGGCGAAGTACATGGTGACTTCGAAACCGATGCGCAGGTCGGTGTAAGCAGGTTTTGACCAGGTCATATTCATACTCCTATCAAGGGATGGGACTTTCATTACCGAGCAATACATATAGTCCACCTCCAGTCGGAGATGTTCAGATAGTGCGTACGGATATTACGCAATTCTTTTCCAGTTAGCGCTGTCTTGGCGGAAAAAGCCTTTTGCAGTGTCGGCAATGATCAGCCCGCAGACGCCTCGATATCGATGATGCGCGGGCCGTTGGCCACGTAGTGCCAACCGCCTTTGGCGTCGTTGAGTTGCTTGGCCGCGTGCCTTAAATCCTCGCGTGTACAGGCTTTGATCCGCTGCTGAAGCTGTTCAAGATACCCCGGCAGATGGTCCGCCAGGTGTGCGTGCCACAGCAGGTCGGCGGCCTGTGCGATGGGCAATGTTTTGACACAGAATTGTTGCGCCAGGTTCTGGTTGCCCAAGTCAGTACTGCCCTCGATCAGCGTCGGCAGTTGGGCCAGGAACGTGTGCAGGTGAGCGACGATTTCAGCCAGCGAAACGCTGGGGGATTGCACGCCAAATAGCAGGCCGGTTTGCCCGTTGATCTGTCGGATGTGGCTGAATACCGCGTAGCCAAGTTGCAGCTCGACGCGCAGGCGCTGAAAAAACGGCCCTTGCAGCAGATGCCCGAGCAATCGCCAGGCCGCCTCATCAGCCAGAGAGCTCGTCGGCGTTGGGCAAAACAGCAGCAGGGCGGCTTCACGGGTGTCGGTTTTTACCGCGTGCCAGAGGTGCTGGCCTTCAAGCTTTTGCGCCGTGTAGTCGAGGCTTGCCGGCTGCCCCGGCAAGCGTGCGGCTGCGGTTTTGATCGCCGCTTCGCAGGCGGCGGGCAAACCTGCCCCCAGCCATTGCCAGCGTGCACTGGCCCATGACGCTGGCGTCGCGCTGGCCTGCGCATTGACGGCGGTGCAGCAGGCGGGCAGCGCCTTGAGCAACGCTCGAATCGCGATCATCGGCGCCGCGGCGGGTTGCGCCACGTGTGCATCGGTGTGGTTCAGGCTGCTCGCCAGCGCGTCGAGCACTGCCGGCATCGGCTCATGAAGGCCGATCATTTTTACCCACCAGTCATTGCCGGTGGTTTCGCAGGACAGCTCGACACCGGCCTGACGGGCCTGCTCGCGCAACGGCTGCAATGTACTTTCCAGCCCAGCCGGTACGGCTGAATCAAACCGCCAGTGCAGGTACAGCGCGCCTTCATCGCTGTCATCCGGCAAGGCTTGGCTAAAGGTCAGCGGCGACACTTCCCGTCGCCCCCGCGAGCGATCTTGAGCAAAGGTACGCAAGCCACGGTGAGCGCTGGTTTGGCCGCGAATCAGCCCGGCGCGCTGCTCTTTGACCGGTGGGCGCAGGAGCGGGTTGTGCGGCGGCAGTTGCCATGCGTGTTCCGAGGGCGGCAGGTGCAGTGAATCAAGCATCGTCTTCAGCGCGCCGAAGCCCTGTTCCGAAAGGCCTTGGCTGGTATTTCGAGCCAATGCGAGCGGGCCTTGGATCTGTTGTTGGCGAGCCGCAATCAGCGCGTACTCTTCGCGCAGAGAGGTCCAATTGCTCTGTGCGAAAAAGCTCAGCCAGTCGCGTAGCAGCACCTCGATGTGTGCGGCTCTATTGCAGTCGGGATCAAGCGTCACGTCAATATCCAACAGCGCTTGCCCGGCGAAGTGATAAAGCACAGACGCCTGCAGTGCAGTGGCCAGCTTTTGCGCTTTCAGCTCAGCCAGCAAGCCGCCGGGCGCCGATGCGTTGAGCCAGGTGCACAGAAAATCCAGTGCCTCGCCGGGTGCGTCAGCGGTAATCACGTGGTGCAGATGATCATTGGCGATGTGTTGATAGCCGCGCGCCTGGCCTTGCAGCAAGGCTGGCGGAGCGGCCTGCGGGTGCGCAGGCCCCGAGGTTAATGCTTGGCTGAAACACTGGGCCAACGCTTCCAGCTCGTGTAGCGGCTGCGGGCCGGCGAGGCTCAAGGTCATCTGCCCACTCTGATAGAAATGCGTGTGGAATGCCCGCAGCGCTTGCTGAAATGCCTCGCGCTCCACCGGCAGGCTGTCGCGGTTACCCATATGAAAGCCGCGCAGCGGGTGAGCAGCCGCCAAGCCCTGCAGCAGCGCGACCTCCTGTTGCGCCTTGGCATCTTGCGACCATGCAACAAACTCTGCGTGCAGCACTTCGCGCTCACGCAGTTGGTCTTCAACCGCCAGGCGCGGGTGCGTCAGCATGTCGGCCAGCCGCTCCAGCCCGTCAGCAAACGTGGCTATCGGCACTTCAAAGAAGAAGTCTGTGGTGCGCTCACGGGTGCTGGCGTTGACCTGCCCGCCATGGCGCTGCACGTAGGCCATCAAGCCTTCGCGCGTGGGAAAACGCTCAGTACCGAGAAACAGTAAATGCTCAAGAAAATGCGCCAACCCTGGCCAGGCCAGTGGCACGTCATGGCTGCCGGCGGCCACCCGTAAAACTGCCGCGCAGCGCTTCAAGCGCGGCGCATGGCGCAAGGAAACCCGCAGGCCGTTGGCCAGGGTCAAGTGAAGGTGATGAGGGTGGGCCGGCGCAGGCATGGGCACTTCCGAAACGTGGGAAGTGCCAATGCTAACGCATCCCGCCAAATCAGGTCAGATCAGGGCTTGTATAGTGCGCCGTACAGCTCGGGGCGACGGTCTTGCAGGTAGTGATTGGCGGCGCGAGCGTCGAGGATCGACTGGCGCTCCAGTACCCCGACGATCAACGCTTCGTCCAGGCCAGCCTGGGCGATGCGCTGGCCATTCGGCGCGGCAATGCTGCTTTGCCCACAGTACTGAATATCGCCTTCCTGCCCACAGTAGTTGGCGTAGGCCACATAACACTGGTTTTCAAACGCCCGCGCCCGCACGGTCACATCGGCGACGAAGTCGAACGGCACCATATTGGCGGTGGGCACCAGGATCAGCTCGGCACCGGCCAAGGCCAGGCGCCGCGTATTTTCCGGAAACTCCAGGTCGTAGCAGATCAGCAACCCAAGCTTCCAGCCGTTCAATTCCACCAGCGGGAAGTCATCCCCACCGGCGCTGAACATCGCGTGGTCCAGGTCGCCAAACAAGTGAGTTTTGCGGTAGTTGCACAGGCGCTGGCCGTGGGCGTCGATCAACTGCACGGCGTTGTAGATCTGCCCATCTTCGGCCCGCTCCGGGTAGCCGTACAGAATCGCCAGCCCGGCGCTTTTGGCAAGCGCGGCAATCGCCTGTGCCGATGGCCCATCCTGCGCTTCGGCCAGCGCGCCAACGGCTTCGGCGCCGATGTTGTAACCGCTGAGGAACATCTCCGGCAGCACCAGCACATCGGCCCCCGACGCCTCATGCGCGAGTTGGTGCAGGCGTGTCAGGTTGCCGGCCACATCCAGCGGCAACGGCGGGCATTGGTACAAGGCAACGCGCATGTTCAACTCCTTAATCGGCCAGGGCGATCGGCCCGATTTCGTCAAATACATCACCCGGCCCCGGGTTTTCCGGGTGAGTGCTTCCGCCAAAGTGGGTCATGATGCCCCACACCGCGTTCAGTGAGGTTTGCACCGCGCCCTCCACCCAGGCTGGGGTCCACGACACGTCGTCACCGGCGATAAAAATTCCGCGTTGCTCGGCGGGCATGTCCTTCTGCATGAAGTGCGCGTACATGCGCTGGTTGTAGCGATAGTGGCCAGGCAACGCGCCTTTGAATGCCCCGAGAAAATGCGGGTCGGCCTCCCAGGACACGGTAATCGGGTCGCCGATAATGCGCGCCTTTATGTCGACTTTCGGGTAGATCTTTTTCAGTGCGTCGAGGGCCAGCTTCACCCGCTTGTCGATGGGCTGAGGGAGCATCTTCAGCGCGTCGCTCATCCACGAGTACGACAGGCAAATCACTCCCGGCTTGTCGTCACCGTTGTCGAATTTGCCGTTTTCAAACAAGTACGTGCCGCGTGTCAGGCGATCGGTAAGCGTCATGCTCATCAGGTCGCGGCCGGTCTCCGGGTCTTTGTCTTTCCAAAATGGACGGTCGACCATCACGAAGGTTTTCGACGACTGCATGTAGCGGGTTCGGTCGAGGGCCATCCACATTTTTTGCGAAAACAGGGTTTCGTCGCAGTCGATCTGAGTGGTCAGCAGCCAGCTTTGGCAGGTGGTCAGCACCGCAGCGTATTCGCGCGTGTCGCCATAGTTATCGGTCACTGCAAAACGGCCACCTGCCGCGTGCGCAATGCGCTTGACCCCGGCCCGTGGCGCGCCATGGTGCAACGAACTGAGGCTGGTACCGGCTGGCCAATGCGCGCAACGCTCCGGTACATGGCGCCAGATACCCATGGGCACTTGCGCTACGCCACCGACCACCAAGTGCTGATGGTCGTCGCAGTTGGTCATGACTACGCGGAAAATTTCGAGCATGGAATTGGGGAAATCCGAGTCCCAGCCGCCGGTGCCGAAACCCACCTGGCCAAACACTTCGCGGTGCGCGAACGACAGTTTGGCGAAGGCTTTGGAAGTGGCGACGAAATCATAGAAGGTGCGGTCGTCCCACAGCGGCACCAGCTTGTTCCACAGCGCTTTGAGGCGCGGCACGTCGCGGTCGCGGATGGCTTGCTGAATGTCACCGAATTGCGAGCCGGCTTCCAGCGCATCGGCCCAGGCATCTGCGACTTCCTGAAACAGCACTGGCAAGTCGGAGAGTTTTTCGGCGTAGTGGGTCTGGCCTTCCAGGTCGACCACGGTGCTGCCGGAGGCCGGTGTCAACGGGTTGGGGAAGGGTTTAGTCTCCAGGCCCAGCTTGTCCACATAGTGGTAGAACGCGGTGGAGGACACCGGGAAACGCATGCCACCCAACTCGGCGATGATGCCTTCGGCCCCTTCAAATGCCTGAGAGCGCAGGCGACCGCCCATTTTCGAGGCCTCGTACACCACCGGCTTGAGGCCCAGTTTCATCAACTCGTAAGCGGCCACCAGGCCCGCAATCCCGGCACCGACAATCGCCACTTCGGCGCCGTGGTTGGCGGCCGGGATACTGCCCAAACCCGCCGGATGCTCAATCCAGTCATCAAAGGCAAACGGAAAATCCGGGCCAAAAATGGTGATGGGTTTTTTGCCGTCGGCAGGGTGGCGGTTGGTTTTGCTGATGGTGCTGGAAGGAATGCTCATGGCTGACCTTGCTGGCGACTCGGCGGCACGCGATCCACTGAGTATAGGAAAAGATGGCTGCCAGTTTAAGGAGCGTAGCGTCCGTTAATAAGACGCAAAGTGTCGTCGGAATGGATTGTTTTTAGTCAAAGTGACGAGGTATGTGGTCAGATTGGTTGGCCGCGGTCCAATTTGTTACTGAGGATGATCGAGGTGGTGGTTTTTTCCACCCCGTCGACGCTGCCGATCTGGTCCAGCAACTGATCCAGTTGCTCCGGCGAGTCGGTGCGCAGCCACGCCACGTAATCAAACTCGCCGCTCACCGCACACAACTGCTGCACTTGGGCCATGGCACTCAGCCTTTTCAGCACGTCCTTGCCCGAACGCGGTTGCACCGTGATCCCGACATACGCCTGCAAACCGCCATCGGTGGCACGTTGGCCAAGACGCACGCCATAGCCGGTAATCACCTGGGTTTTCTCCAGGCGCGCCAGACGTGACGTCACCGTGGTACGCGCAATTCCCAACTGACGGGCAAGCATCGCCACGCTTTCGCGAGCGTTGATCTGCAAGGCGGCAATCAGTTGGCGGTCGATTTCATCGAGGACGGGCAAAACGCAAGCTCCAGTGCGGGCGACAATGGAGTGGCATGTTACAGGCTTCGATCTGCGAGGCTAAGGCGCCTTGCAGACTTTCGCCGCAGCGGCGTCGTTAGGGACAAACGAATCGGGCGCGCCAGGCTTCAACACCACATACCCGCGCCGCCAAGGTTGGTCATCAACCAGCTTCCAGCGATGCCCTGAACCGGTATTGTCTTCGGCGACCAACACCTCACCGGGATGCAAAGTGAACGTCTCGCCACCACGGGTGGCAAATGCCAGCGTGCCGGACAGCGTCATCACGTACTGCGGCTCCGGGTCGTTATGCCAGCCGTACGCCGTATGCGCCGGGGTTTGCTTGAAGTGAATCGCGGTCACGTCGTTGCGCATGTTCTGGTCGATGGTTCCCTCCAACACGTGCGAGGCATTGTCCGCGCCCGTGCACAGCTTGAACGCCTTGATGGTCGCCGGGGCGGGTGTTGCGGCGTGTGCGCAGTTGAGGGTCGCGAGAGTGATAGCGACAGCGCCTGCGAAACGCGTGCTCAGGTTGAAGAGAGAGTGGAGTCGCGCGTGGGGTGAAAGGTTGGCTTGAGGCATGGAGCCGACTTTCCTCGTGTGGAGGTGGATGGCTGGCCATGGTCTGCGCAGGAGCGGTTGTGGGCAATTAACAAATCTTTCATTGCGAAGAAGGACCGGGGAGTCAGCGCCTTAAATTGTCAGACGGCAGAAACACGAAAGCCGCGCAGTGCGCGGCTTTGAGTATGGTGGGCCCAGTAGGACTCGAACCTACGACCAAGGGATTATGAGTCCCCTGCTCTAACCAACTGAGCTATAGGCCCTCAGTAGGCCGCGGATTATAACGATGGTTTCCCCTCTGTGCTATCCGAAAAATCCTTAACGCTCATACGAAGGAACTTCGTGGCAAAAATCTCGGGCGGCAGGGGCAGGCTGACGATGTAGCCTTGCATCTGTTCGCAGCCTTCGGCGGCGAGGAACGCTTGTTGCGCGGGGTTTTCCACGCCTTCTGCGATGAGGGTGAATTGCATGCTGTGGCCCAGCGCGATGATGGCGCGCACTATTGCGGCGTCGTGTGGGTCGTCGGGCAGGCCGCGTACGAAGGATTGGTCGATCTTCAGATAGTCCAGCGGCAGGCGCTTGAGGTAGCTGAGGGATGAATAACCGGTGCCGAAATCGTCGATCGCCAGTTGCACGCCCAGGTGTTTGAGTTGGTGCAGCACGTCGAGTGCTTCTTCGGCCTGGCTCATGATGAAGTTTTCGGTGATCTCCAGTTGCAGGCAGCCGGGCTCCAGGTGGTAGTCGCTCAGTAGTTGTTTGACGCGTGCCAGCAGGTTGGGGTGGCGCAGTTGTGCGCCGGCAAGGTTGACCGACAATGAGCCGAAGCCCTCGAAGGTTGTTTGCCACGCGTGCATTTGTCGGCATGCCTGTTCCAGCACCCAGTCGCCGATCTGCAGGATCATGCCGTTCTCTTCGGCGAGTGCGATGAAGTGCTCGGGTGGAACCTCGCCAAAGGTCGGGTGATGCCAGCGGATGAGTGCTTCGGCGCCGATCAGTTGTTGCGTCACCAGGCTCAGTTTTGGCTGGTAAAAAAGGCTCAGCTCTTTACGTTCGATGGCGCGGCGCAGTTCGTGTTCGAGTACCACGCGCTCGTTGGCCTGGGCGGTGAGGTCGCGGGTGTACCGTTCGACGCGGTTGCGGCCTTTGGCCTTGGAGCGGTACATCGCGGCGTCGGCGTTTTTGACCAAAGTGGAGACGTCGGTGCCGTCTTGAGGGTAGAGGCTGGTGCCGATGCTGGCGCTGATAAAAAACTCGTGTTCGCCAGCTTGAAACGGCGGTGTGAAGCAGGCGAGCAGTTTATTCGCCAGGTGGTGGGCATCGCTGGCTTGTTGCAGGCCGGGTAGCAGGATGATGAACTCGTCGCCGCCCAGTCGCGCCACGGTGTCGACGTCGCGCAATTGATCCTTGAGGCGCACGGCGATGCCCTTGAGCAACAGGTCGCCGATCGGGTGGCCGAGGCTGTCGTTGATGTGTTTGAAACGGTCCAGGTCGAGGAACAGCACGGCGCCTTGGCTGCCGGTTTCCTCTTGGCTGTTGAGGGCGGCCTGTAGTCGGTTTTCAAACAGCGTGCGATTGGGTAAACCGGTCAGTGGGTCGTGATGCGCCTGGTAGTCGAGACGGGCCTGGGCGTGCTTGAGGCTGGAGATGTCGGCAAATACCGCAACGAAGTGTGTAATCAACTGTTCGCGGTTGCGTACGGCGTTGATCGTCAACCAGCAGGGGTAAAGTTCGCCGTTCTTGCGGCGGTTGGAAATTTCTCCCTGCCAGTGGCCTTTGGCGGCCAACTGGTACCACATCGCAGCGTAAAACGCGCTGTCGTGCAGGCCAGAGGCAAGCAGGCGCGGCGTTTGGCCCAGCGCTTCGGTTTCGCTGTAGCCAGTGATCTCGCTGAAGGCGCGGTTGACGGCGCTGATGTTCTGCAGGGTATCGGTGATCAACACGCCTTCTTCGGTGCTCTCAAACACCGTGGCAGCCTGTTGCAGTTTTTCTTGCGTCAGTTGGCGTTCGGTGATGTCCCGGCCGATGGTCAGTATGCAGTCTTCATCGCCGATGGGCAGCGGCCGGCAGGACAACTCGCAGAGGCGAATCATGCCGTCGGCGCGGCGGAAACGGCAGATGAAATCACGAACAAAACCGTCGCGCCGCAGCAGCTCCAGCATGCGCTCGCGTTCATTGAGGTCGACCCAGAGGCCCAGCTCCACGCTTGATTGGTCCAGTGAGGTTGCATGGGTGAAGCCGGTCAGGCGGCTGAAACCCTCGTTCACTTCAATCAGCAACCCATCGCGCTGACGACTCAGCGACAAGCCGTCGGGTGAGGCGTGGAAGGCCTTGGCGAATTTCTGCTCGGAAAGCTGCAATGCTTCTTCGGTGCGCTTGGCTTCGCTGATGTCGATCATCAAGCCGCGCAGAACGGGCTGATGCCCGTGCTTGATCAGGCTGACAATATCGCGTACCCACACGCAGCGACCGTCGGCGGTGACCACTCGATAATCGACGCTGTGGTCACGATTGGCGTGGGTCTCGCGGTGGCAGTAGTCCTGCGTACGGGTTCGGTCGGCAGGGTGAATGATGGTTTGCCAGAAGCCTGGAATCAGCCAGTGCGCACGCGGGTAGCCGAGTAACTCTTCGGCATGCGGCGACACGTAGCTGTAAGTAAAGTCGGTGACATTGGCTTCCCAGGCAATGGCGGACAGGCTCTCCACCAGGCCGCGGTAGTGGTACTCACTGCTGCGCAGTTTTTGCTCAAGCGCTACCCGCCGGGAAATTTCCGAGCTCAGCCGGCGATTGATCCACATCACGATGGCCAGCAGGGTAGTCAGCAGCAGTACCGCAGGCAGGCCGTATATCAATAATTGGGTCCAAAACGCACGGTGATCAGTGAGGCTGCCTACCCAGTGTTGCTGGATTGCCTCGGTTTCGTCCGAGCTGAGGTCGGCAAGAACCTTGTCGAGGATGCCCACCAGCATTTTCTTATCCGGCGGCACGCCCATTGCCAGCTGGTAGCGGTAGGGCGTTTCGCCGCTGACGTATAAACCATCCAGCTTCAATTGGCGCAGGCTCCAGACACTGGACGCCAGGTCGCCGACCACGGCATCCACTTCATCGGTGGCCAGCGCTTGCAGCGTCGAGCTGACGTTGGGCATGGTCACCAGGTTGAGATCGGGATGATGGGTACGTAGCAACTCGTGAGTGGCGTAGTTTTCCACCACGGCAATCTTCAGTCCGTACAGGTCCTTGAGGTTGCGCGGTTTCGCACCGCCTTCATGGGCGAGGATGACAATGGGGAAGTCGAGATACGGGCGTGTGAAGGCCAGAAAACCCTGGCGTTCCGGGGTGGACATGATGCCGGGCAGCAGGTCGAGCTGGTTATTTTTGGCCTGTTCGAGCACGTCGGCCCAGCTCGCGTGCTCGACCCGTTTGATTCTAACGCCCAGGCGATCCTGGATCAGGCGCACGTAATCTGCGGCCAGGCCTTGATAGCGGCCATTTTCGTCAAGGTATTCAAAAGGTGGCCAAGCGTTGTCCACGCCAAGGCGCAGCTCTTGATGGTCCGCCAGCCAGCCACGCTCATCATCAGTGAGAGTCAACGCGCCAGCCGTCGCGGTCCAGGTCAGCAGCGATAGCAGTATCACGGTCGACAGTCTGGGCATAACGGTCTCGTTATGGCACGGGAATCTGTCGAGTGTAGACGGGCATTACGAGAGATGGGTGTTGCGCGGCAGTTAATCTATAGAAAGTAATCGATACAAAGCAAAACCCCCGGCACGGGCCGGGGGTTTTGGTATCACTCGTCGAGGAAGGAGCGTAGATGCTCGCTTCGCGTCGGGTGGCGCAGCTTGCGCAGTGCCTTGGCTTCGATCTGACGGATCCGCTCGCGGGTCACGTCAAACTGTTTACCCACTTCCTCAAGGGTGTGGTCGGTATTCATGTCGATGCCGAAACGCATGCGCAGTACCTTGGCTTCACGGGCAGTGAGGCCGGAGAGTACGTCGCGTGTTGCTTCTTTAAGGCTCTCTACAGTGGCGACATCGATTGGCGACTGCATCGTCGAGTCTTCGATGAAGTCACCCAGATGGGAGTCTTCGTCATCACCGATCGGCGTTTCCATGGAGATCGGCTCTTTAGCGATCTTCAATACCTTGCGGATTTTATCCTCAGGCATTTCCATGCGTTCGCCCAGCTCTTCCGGGGTCGGTTCGCGACCCATTTCCTGCAACATCTGCCGGGAAATACGGTTGAGCTTGTTGATTGTCTCGATCATGTGCACCGGAATACGGATGGTGCGGGCCTGGTCGGCGATCGAGCGAGTGATCGCCTGACGGATCCACCAGGTGGCATAAGTCGAGAACTTGTAACCACGACGGTATTCGAACTTGTCCACAGCCTTCATCAAGCCGATGTTGCCTTCCTGGATCAAGTCGAGGAATTGCAGGCCACGGTTGGTGTACTTCTTGGCGATGGAGATCACCAGACGCAAGTTCGCTTCAACCATCTCTTTTTTCGCGCGGCGGGCCTTGGCCTCACCGATCGACATGCGACGGTTGATGTCCTTGATCTCGGCAATCGTCAAACCGGTTTCGGTTTGCAGCGCGATCAGCTTTTGCTGGCAACGAATGATGTCCGGCTGCAGGCGACCAATGGCTTCGGCGTACTTGCCTTTGCCTTTGGCGAGGCCGTCGGACCAGCTTTCGTCGACTTCGTTGCCCGGGAACTGGCGCAGGAAGTCGGCACGCGGCATCCGCGCATCACGTACGCAGAGCTGCATGATTGCCCGCTCTTGTGCACGCAAGCGCTCAAGGGCACTGCGAACACGCTCAACCAGGCCTTCGAATTGCTTCGGGACCAGCTTGATCGGCATGAACAGCTCAGCCAGGGCCACCAGCTCGGCAACGGTCAGCTTGTTGGCGCGACCGTGCTTTTTCAGCGCTTTGCGGGTGATTTCCATTTGATCGGAAACCGCACCGAAACGCTGAGCTGCAATGACCGGGTCTGGACCGCTTTCGACTTCGTCTTCGTCGTCGCTGCTATCGGCGTCGTCGTCTTCAGTGTCGTCGTCGGCTTTCGCGGCTTTCGCATCGACAGGCGGCGGTATCTCGGCGGCAGGCGGCGCAATGCCGTCGTCCGGGTCGATATAGCCGCTCAAGACGTCGGACAGGCGACCACCTTCGGTGGTGACGCGAGTGTACTCGGAGAGAATGTGGTCAACCGTGCCAGGGAAGTGCGCGATTGCGCCCATCACTTCACGGATACCCTCTTCAATACGCTTGGCGATTTCAATTTCGCCTTCACGTGTCAGCAACTCGACGGTGCCCATTTCACGCATATACATGCGCACAGGGTCAGTCGTGCGACCGATGTCGGTCTCCACCGCAGCCAGCGCGGCAGCGGCTTCTTCAGCGGCTGCCTCGTCGGTGTCGGAGTCGGCCAACATAAGGGCGTCCGCATCCGGAGCACTCTCGTGTACGGGGATCCCCATGTCATTAATCATGCGGATGATGTCTTCCACCTGCTCTGGATCTGAAATATCCTCAGGCAGGTGGTCGTTGACCTCTGCGTAAGTCAGATATTTCTGCTCACGACCAAGGGTGATCAACTCTTTGATACGAGACTGCTGTTGCGCTTTTCCGGACATAACACCCTATCCACTGAAGGTCTTGGCGGGCAAAAAACAAGCCGAGGATTATACCCGAGCTATGACCTCACGCGCCAGCTGAGGTCGGGTTTGATGCGCAAACATTCTGTTTTAAGAGGTCACGCATCTGTTTTGCTATCTGAATTTGCTCTTCTGCCGATAATCCCGGCTGTTTTGCTCTTTTAATCAGGTCATCCAGGGTCTGCGTATGTTGACCCGCCGATAACCTAGTAATGGTGTCTAAAAACTGTTGTTCAAGGTTATCTCCGTCAATTAGCCACTCCTTTTCCGCGAGTGCTTTCAAAAGACGCCCCTGATCCGTGCCATGCCAGCGAGCCATCAGCTGAATGGAGTTTAGCTTAGGGTTTTTCTGCAACGCTCCGATCAGCGCAATTAACAGCTGGGCGTAAGTGTTGCTCTCGTTGGCGAAGTGATCCGCCGTTTCAACCTTCCCGGCCATCTGGGGGTGGTGAATCAGTGTGCGAAGCGCAATAAGTGTAGGCGCCTCTACCCCAACCGGTGTTCGCGGCCCGCGAGGTTCATCGCGGGCGCCGCGCTTGGCATTTTTGCTCCAGGGCTTGTCGTCCCATTTCTTGCCGCCGGCGCCAGGTTTCTTCGGCGTCCAGTCCTGCTGAGGCGCGTAGGCGTCCTGCGGTTGGTGGAAGTCGGCGTAGTCCGGCATCGCATCGTAATTCATGCCTGGGTCGTAGACGGGCGGCGCCTCTTGCGGCGCGCTGTGCACCAATTGGCTGACGGCCTCACCGCTCAAACCGGTAATTTCCATGAGTCGCTGGCGCATCAAGGTGCGCAGGTTGGCGCCCGGCACTTTATCAATCAATGGCGCCGCGAGGGTGGCCATGTGGGCCTTGCCTTCGAGGGAGCGCGGGTCGGCTTCTTCGGTCAGTTGCTGGAAGAAATAGTCCGCCAGCGGCTGCGCATGTTGATTGATGCGCGCGCGGAACGCGTCGGTGCCTTCGGAACGTACCAGGGTGTCCGGGTCCTCGCCTTCGGGCAAGAACAGAAAGCGCGCACGGCGCCCATCCTGCAAGCTCGACAACGTGGCCTCGAGTGCGCGCCAGGCGGCGTTGCGGCCTGCCTGGTCACCGTCGAAGCAAAACAGCACGCTGGGCACTACGCGAAACAGGCGTTTCAAATGTTCTTCGCTGGTGGCGGTGCCGAGCGTCGCCACGGCGTTACGCAGGCCTTGCTGGGCCAGTGCGATCACGTCCATGTAGCCTTCAACCACAATGATTTCATCGAGGTTGCGATTGTTTTTGCGCGCCTCGAACAGGCCGTAGAGTTCCTGGCCCTTGTGAAATACCGCGGTTTCCGGGGAGTTCAGGTACTTGGGCTTGTCGTCCCCCAATACCCGGCCACCGAACGCGATGATTCGGCCGCGGCTGTCGCGGATCGGAAACATCACGCGGTCACGGAAGCGGTCGTAGCGCTTGCCGGTCTCGGCGTTTTCAACCAGAAGGCCGGCGTCGATCATGGCTTTCTGCTGCAGGGTGTCGCTGCTCAGGTGCTTATACAGATTGTCCCAGCCTGGCGGTGCGAACCCGAGGCCGAAGTCCCTGGCGATTTCGCCGGTGAGGCCGCGGCCCTTGAGGTAGTCGACGGCGGCCTTGCGCTGCGGATGGCTTTTAAGTGCCTGACGATAAAAGTCGGCAGCGGCAGTCAGCAGCGGGTACAGCGGCGAGTCGGTGGGTTGCCGTGGTTTGTGCGGCCGGCCGCTCTCTTCGCGTGGGACTTCCATGCCGGCGGCTTTCGCCAGGTCCTCGATAGCCTGGGGGAAGTCCAGGTTGTCGTGGTCCATGAGGAAGCCGAGCGCATTGCCGCCCGCGCCGCAGCCGAAGCAGTAATAGAATTGCTTGTCGGGGCTGACGCTGAACGACGGGGTCTTTTCCTTGTGAAACGGGCAGCAGGCCGTGTAGTTCTTGCCGGCTTTTTTCAGTTGCACGCGCGAGCTGACAACATCGACGATGTCGGTGCGGTTCAGAAGGTCGTCAATAAAGCTCTGGGGAATTAGCCCGGCCATGGCGTTCTCGTCATCACTGCGTGTAAATGAGGGCCCGTGAAGTGTTCAAGCGCACGTAACGAGTGCTCGAGCATCTAGCGTCTGCATGGGTTGTAAGGAAGTGTATCTGCCGAATGCTCGCTGACGTTAACTTCAGGTCAGTTTTCGACGTGGAAATGTTGCCCCAAGAGCCCGGTCTTGACCAGTGGTGGCCTCGGAAACTCATCGGTGGGCACAGTCGACCTGTTGATCGGCTGCTTGAAAAAAAGGGGTGTGCTCGTCAGTAGCCTTGTAAGGCTCGTCAGAAGAGACGTGCACCGCTGGCAAAAGAGCCAGTCCTGACGTGTGAAGCGGTGTCTCGGTCGCATGGGCGGCGTCGACGATGAAACATCAAGCTATATCCGCAAATGCCAATAGCCCGGCTGAGGGCCGGGCTTGGCAGAAGCTTGCTACGAACGTCTGTGTATTAGTACAGACGAACGGCGCGGCGCTGCTCGCGCTGAACTTTCTTGGCGTGACGCTTAACAGCGGCTGCTGCTTTGCGCTTACGCTCAGAAGTTGGCTTCTCGTAAAATTCGCGGCTACGAACTTCAGCCAGTACACCGGCTTTTTCGCAGGAGCGCTTGAAACGACGCAGAGCTACGTCGAAGGGTTCGTTCTCTTTAACTTTGACGGCTGGCATCCAGAGCTACCTTCTTTCATTACCGGGATCAACGTTCTCGTCGCAAAAAATTCGCGGCTGAGGTCGTCGGTTTTTAAGGGTTGCGGATGTTAACCTCTCATTGCCTGGAATGCAAAGCCTCTGATCGAAAACCGCTAGTCGGGAGGGGGAGTGGGGACTATTATGCGCGCCTTCGAATTCAGCCTCTACAAGGCGCAAACCCATGCTAGTACTGGGACTTGAAACCTCCTGCGACGAAACCGGTGTCGCACTTTACGACAGTGAACGCGGGCTTTTGGCCGATGCACTGTTCAGCCAGATCGACCTGCACCGCGCCTACGGTGGCGTGGTGCCGGAGCTGGCCAGCCGTGATCACGTCAAACGTATGTTGCCGTTGATTCGCCAAGTGTTGGACGAGGCCGGTTGCGTACCGACCGAGATCGACGCCATTGCCTATACCGCTGGCCCCGGATTGGTCGGAGCCCTGCTGGTTGGGGCCTCTTGCGCCCAGGCGCTGGCATTTGCCTGGGGCATTCCGGCCCTCGGCGTGCACCACATGGAAGGCCATTTGTTGGCGCCCATGCTGGAAAAAACACCGCCGCAGTTCCCGTTCGTCGCTTTGTTGGTTTCGGGGGGGCATACGCAGCTGGTTCAGGTCGATGCGATCGGCCAATACACCCTGTTGGGCGAGTCTCTGGATGACGCCGCCGGCGAAGCGTTCGACAAGACCGCGAAGATGATGGGGCTCAATTATCCGGGTGGCCCGGAAATCGCCCGGCTTGCCGAAAAAGGCGCTCCAGGCCGCTATACCTTTCCGCGCCCGATGTGTGATCGCCCGGGTTTGATGTTCAGCTTCAGCGGCTTGAAAACCTCCGCGCTGAATACCTGGCAGCACAGCGTCAGCGCCGGAGACGACAGTGAGCAAGCCCGTTGCGACATCGCACTGGCGTTCCAGCAGGCCGTGGTGGAGACTTTGACCATCAAGTGCAAGCGTGCCCTGAAGCAGACGGGCATGCAGCGCCTGGTAATCGCTGGTGGCGTCAGCGCCAACAAGGCGTTGCGCACTTCACTGGAAAAAATGCTCGGCGACATCAAGGGCGAGGTGTTTTACGCGCGCCCTGAGTTTTGCACCGACAATGGCGCGATGATCGCCTACGCGGGTTGCCAGCGATTGCAGGCCGGGCAGCATGAAAGCCTGGCGATCAGCGTGCAGGCACGTTGGCCGATGGAGCAATTGTCACCGTTGTAGTTGCCAGGCGTGAGCCGGGTTCATCGACGGTATTTAAAAATGCCGTTCGCGCCCGGCAAACAGGTCGCGTAAATTGCCGCGGTGGCGCCAGGCGATCAGCAGTGTCAGCACGCTCATCGGCAACAGCGCCGCAGGTGCTTGCCAAGCCAGTAATGGCAGGGTGAGCGGCGTGGCGATCAACGCGGCCAACGAGCTGGTGCGGGTCAGGTAGAACGTCAGCAACCAGGCAAGCACGGCCAGCAGCGCTGCCGGAGGGTAAATCGCCAGCAACATGCCGGCCGCCGTGGCGACACCTTTGCCACCGCGAAAGCGGAAGTACAGCGGAAGCATATGGCCGAGCACCGCACACACGCCCACCCAGGCCTGTTGTTGCAAGGGCAGGCCTGCAGCGCTGGCGATCAGTACGGGCAGCAGGCCCTTGCAGGCGTCGCCCAGCAGCGTCAATACGGCGAGTTTCTTGCCGGCCAGGCGCAACATGTTGGTGGCGCCGGCATTGCCTGAGCCACTCATTCGCGGGTCGGGGTTGCCCGTCAGGCGGCTGAGCAAAATGGCGAAGGACAGCGAGCCAAGCAGGTAGGCAAAAATTGCCAGTGACCAAAACATGCTAACTATTCCGGGCGAGGACGCCCTGATTCTAACGGGGCATCGCGCCCTTGTCGTGCTGCGGAGAAGAGCGTGGACAGAGTGTTTATCGAAGGCCTGGAAGTCGACACCGTGATCGGGGCCTACGACTGGGAGCGCGGCATCAAGCAATGCTTGCGCCTGGACCTGAGTTTCGCCTGGGACAATCGCCCGGCCGCCGCCGGTGACGACCTGGCCCTGGCGCTGGATTACGCCAGTGTGTCGGCGCGTATTCAGGCCTTTGCCGAGCAGTCGCAGTACCAATTGGTAGAAACCTTTGCCGAGCGCCTGGCCGAAGTGCTGATGAGCGAATTCCAGATTCCCTGGCTGCACCTCAAGTTGACCAAGCCCGGCGCCGTGCCGGCTGCCAGTGGCGTAGGCGTGGAGATCGAGCGCGGATGTCGCTGACTCAGATTTACCTGGGGCTTGGCAGCAATATCGAGCGCGAGCGCCATCTGCGCGCTGGCCTGGATGCGCTGGCGAGTTTTTTAACGGACGTGCGGTGTTCGCCGGTGTTCGAAAGCCAGCCGGTGGGTATCAAGAGTGGGCCATTCTTCAACCTGGTGGTGTCGGCCTATACCGAGCTGCCCTTGATGGAGCTGGACCGCCGATTGAAATTCATCGAGGCCGACAATGGCCGTTATGCACCCGACCGCAAAGGCCTGCCGCTGGACATTGACGTGTTGCTGTACGGCGAGCAGGTAGGGAATTTCGACGGCCTGATACTGCCGCGCGCAGAGATCCTGACAAACGCTTTTGTACTGTGGCCGCTGTCGCTGATGGCCCCCGACCGTGTGCACCCGCAGGCAGGCAAAACACTGGCTGAGCTGTGGCGCGACGCGCAGATTGACCAAGTGCTGGCGCCTGTCGGCTTCGAGTGGCAAGGCCAGCCACTCACCCCGGCTGCGTTGCTCTAGCCACCAAGCTCCCTATCGCAAGGATGCTTTCTGCAGCCGAATGAGCTTACCGTGGTGAGGAGGCTTGCTGTGGAGGGCGCTTACTGTGGCGAGCGGGCTTGCTGTGGCGAGGGGGCTTGCTCCCGTTGGGCTGCGTAGCGGCCCCAAAAGCCGCAAAGCCACGCACCCATTGAATCATGGAGCAGCCTTTTGCTCTTTGTAAGCCTTCAGCGCCCCAAGCCGCTCGCGCTTTAACGCCTCGCCCAACGCCGGACCTTTAAACCCTTTCTCCAGCAGCGGCGCCACTGCAACATCGCGCGCCACCTGCGCCGCCCCGCGCAAATAATCCGCCTGTGGATAACTTCGTTGCTCAAAGCCCTTGCGGCCTCGTGCATCCATTTCACACGCCACCACAAATTCCTCAAAGCGCTGCGGTCGACGATACACATCAAAACTCTGCAGCAACTCCAGCAATGTCGAGGCTTTCAGCTCCAGCGCGCGGTGGCCATGCGTGTGGTATTGGCCCACCAGCAACGCCAGCTCCTGGCAGTCCCTTGGCACTTTAAAGCGCTCGTTGACCGCCTTGATCAGCTTCAAACCCGTGTGCTCGTGGGCAATATGCTGAGGCAACTTATCCACAGGCGTCAGGCCTTTGCCCAGGTCATGCAGCAAGCACGCCCAGCGTACGGTCAACGGCTGGGCGTGCAGCGCAGCCTGTTCGAGCACGCTCAAAGTGTGTATGCCGGTGTCGATTTCAGGATGATGAACTGCGGGCTGCGGCACGCCGAACAGCGCATCCACCTCCGGCATCAAGGTTTTCAGCGCGTTGCAGTCGCGCAGTACCTGGATAAATACCTGAGGTTGATCTTCCATCAGCGCCCGCGAGATTTCCTTCCAGCTGCGCTCCGGCGTCAACGCTTCCAACTCGCCGGATTCGCTCAGATGGCGCATCAGTTCCAGGGTTTGCGGCGCCACGGTGAAACCCAAGGGCGCATAACGCGCTGCAAAGCGTGCAACGCGGAGTACGCGCAGAGGGTCTTCGGCGAACGCGGGCGAAACGTGACGCAAAATGCGTGCTTCCAGATCCCGCTGGCCGTGGTAGGGGTCGGTCAAGTTGCCGTCATCGTCCTCCGCCATCGCGTTGATGGTCAGGTCGCGGCGAATCAGGTCTTCTTCCAGCGTGACCTCGGGGCTGGCGTGGAACACAAAGCCGCCATAACCCCGGCCACTCTTGCGCTCGGTGCGGGCGAGGGCGTATTCGTCGCCGGTTTTCGGGTGCAGGAATACCGGAAAATCGGCGCCGACCGGCTTGAAGCCTTTGGCAAGCATTTCTTCGGTGGTTGCGCCGACGACGACGCGGTCGATGTCGGTGACCTTGATGCCTAGCAAGCGGTCACGTACCGCACCGCCGACTGTGTAGATTTTCATGAAAAAGCCTCCATTAGCGGCACAGGATAACGCCTGTGCCTGACCAGTGGAGGCTTTGCTGTTTCAGAGATGAACCACGGCCATGTCCAGGCGGCCGTAGTCGTTGTCGCTGTGCTCGCTACGCGGGGGCACATGGTGGGTTTTCATCACTTGATCGCCCTGCAGCGTCTCCAGGTGGATGTCGAAACCCCACAACCGATGCAGGTGCTTGAGCACTTCTTCGGTGGATTCACCCAACGGCTTGCGGTCGTGCTGCTGGTGGCGCAGGGTCAGCGAGCGGTCGCCGCGCACATCGATGCTGTAGATCTGCACATTCGGCTCGCGATTGCCCAGGTTGTACTGCGCCGCGAGTGTTTCGCGAATGGTGCGGTAGCCGGGCTCATCGTGGATCGCCGGCACCACCAAATCATCCTTTAGGTCGTCATCCATGATGCTGAACAGCTTGAGATCACGAATCACCTGAGGTGAAAGGTACTGCAGGATGAAGCTCTCATCCTTGAAGCTGCTCATGGCGAATTTGATGGTCGACAGCCAGTCGCTGCCGGCGATCTCGGGGAACCAGTGGCGGTCTTCGTCGGTTGGGTGTTCACACATGCGGCGGATGTCGCGGTACATCGCAAAGCCCAGAGCATAGGGGTTTATACCGCTGTAATACGGGCTGTCAAAACCAGGCTGGAACACCACGCTGGTGTGCGAGGTGAGGAACTCCATCATGAAACCGTCGGTGACCAGGCCCTCGTCATACAGGTCGTTCATCAGGGTGTAATGCCAGAACGTCGCCCAGCCTTCGTTCATGACCTGAGTTTGGCGCTGTGGGTAAAAGTACTGGGCGATCTTGCGCACGATGCGCACAATTTCGCGCTGCCACGGTTCCAGCAGGGGCGCGTGTTTTTCCAGAAAATACAGGATGTTTTCCTGAGGTTCGGCGGGAAAGCGCGCATTGTCTTTATCGCTGTTCTTGTCGGCACGTTTGGGAATGGTGCGCCACAGATCGTTGATCTGCTTCTGCAGGTGTTCTTCGCGCTCCTTCTGGCGCAGACGCTCTTCCTCGGCAGAAATCGGATAGGGGCGTTTGTAGCGGTCGACGCCGTAGTTCATCAGGGCGTGGCAGGAGTCGAGCAGGTCCTCCACCGCGTCGATGCCGTGGCGTTCCTCGCATTGCATGATGTACTGCTTGGCGAACACCAGGTAATCGATGATTGAGCTGGCATCGGTCCAGGTGCGGAACAGGTAGTTGCCCTTGAAGAAACTGTTATGCCCATAACATGCGTGGGCAACCACCAGGGCCTGCATGCAGATGGTGTTTTCTTCCATCAGGTAGGCGATGCACGGGTCGGAGTTGATCACGATCTCGTAGGCGAGGCCCATCTGGCCTCGGGTATAGGACTTTTCGGTGCTGAGGAAGTGCTTGCCGTAGGACCAGTGGTGATAGCCCAGCGGCATGCCGACGGAGGCGTAAGCGTCCATCATCTGTTCGGCGGTAATCACTTCGATCTGGTTGGGGTAGGTGTCCAGCGCATAACCCGCCGCAATGCGGCTGATTTCCCGGTCATACGCCTGGATCAGTTCAAAGGTCCACTCGGAGCCGGTGGAAAGGGGTTGGCGCTTATGCTCTTTTTTGGCGGTCATGTCACTAACCTGCGCTGGAAGAGTTCACGGAAGACCGGATAAATATCGCCGGCCGAGACCAGTTGCTGCTGGGCGAATGTGTCGGCAAAGGCGTCGCCGATGCGCTCATATTCGAACCACAGGGCCTGGTGCTCACGAGGGGTAATTTCGACGTAAGTGTAGTACTGCACGAACGGCATGATCTGCTTGATCAGGATGTCGCGGCAGATCGGCGAATCGTCGTTCCAGTTGTCGCCGTCAGAGGCTTGCGCCGCATAGATATTCCACTCACTGGCCGGGTAGCGCGCAGCCATAATCTCTTGCATCAGCTTCAGGGCGCTGGACACGATGGTGCCGCCGGTTTCCCGTGAATAGAAAAATTCTTCTTCGTCCACTTCCCGGGCGCTGGTGTGATGGCGGATGAACACCACGTCGATCTTGTCGTAGTTTCGCTTGAGAAACAGGTACAGCAAGATGAAGAAGCGCTTGGCGATGTCTTTGGTGGCTTGGGTCATTGAGCCCGACACGTCCATCAGGCAGAACATCACGGCCTTGGAACTGGGGTTGGGCTGTTTGACCAACAGGTTGTATTTCAAGTCGAAGGTATCGAGAAACGGCACTCGGTGGATGCGTGCACTGAGTTTCGCGATTTCACCCTCGATCTCCTGAATATCGCCGAAGTTATCCGGTTCTTCGCGTTTCAGTCGCTCCAGTTCGGCCTTGGCCTCGCGCAGTTTCGCCCGGCTGCTGCCAGACAACGCAATACGTCGCGCATGCGCGGAGCGCAGGGTGCGAATAATGTTGATCCGCGACGGGTTGCCTTCGTTGCTGATGCCGGCGCGCACCGTCTTGAAGGTATCGGTACCGGTCAGGTTGCGTTTGACCAGGTTGGGCAGTTCCAGGTCCTCAAACATGAACTCCAGGAATTCTTCCTGGGTGATCTGAAACACGAATTCATCCATGCCTTCGCCGGAATTGCCGGCTTTGCCTGGGCCTTTGCCGCCGCCACCGCCTTGCGGGCGCTGGATATGCTCGCCAGTGGTGAATTCCTTGTTGCCGGGGTGTACGACGGTTTGCTTGCCGCCACGGCCGTGGTGCAGCACCGGTTCGTCAATGTCGCGCCCGGGAATACTGATTTGTTCGCCATGCTCCATGTCGGTAATGGAGCGGCGGCTGACGGCCTCTTCAACGGCCTTTTTGATGTGGTCACGGTAACGCCGCAGGAAACGCTGACGGTTTACCGTGCTCTTGTTCTTGCCATTGAGGCGTCGGTCGATCACATAGCTCATAGGGGCCCCTCCGGGGAGCTTCAAGTCGTAAGCTATAAGCTGCAAGCAAGAGCCCGATGAAGCCAGGCACAGTGGCTCTTGCCTTGCAGCTTGTAGCTAAAAGCTTGCCGCTGCCTCTCTTACTGCGATTTCCGGACCCGTAGGTACCATTCCGAAAGAAGGCGTACCTGTTTGTCGGTGTAGCCACGTTCGACCATTCGCGTGACGAAGTCGTTGTGTTTTTGCTGGTCCTCCTTGCTGGCCTTGGCGTTGAAGCTGATGACCGGCAGCAGGTCCTCGGTGTTGGAGAACATTTTCTTCTCGATAACCACCCGCAGCTTCTCGTAGCTGAGCCAGGTAGGGTTCTTGCCATTATTGTTGGCCCGGGCGCGCAGCACGAAGTTGACGATTTCGTTGCGGAAATCCTTCGGATTGCTGATGCCGGCGGGTTTCTCAATCTTCTCGAGCTCCTCGTTGAGGGCCACGCGGTTGAGAATTTCGCCGGTTTCCGGGTCGCGGTATTCCTGGTCCTGAATCCAGAAGTCTGCGTACAGCACGTAGCGGTCGAAGATGTTTTGGCCGTACTCGCTGTAGGACTCCAGGTACGCGGTCTGGATTTCCTTGCCGATAAACTCGATGTAGCGCGGCGCCAGGTATTCCTTGAGGAAGCGCAGGTAGCGCTCGCGGGTCTCGGCCTGGAATTGCTCTTGTTCGATTTGCTGTTCCAGCACGTAAAGCAGGTGCACCGGGTTGGCGGCAATCTCGTGCGGGTCGAAGTTGAAGACTTTGGAGAGGATCTTGAAAGCGAACCGCGTGGAAAGGCCGTTCATGCCCTCATCCACGCCCGCCGTGTCGCGGTATTCCTGAATCGACTTGGCCTTGGGGTCGGTGTCCTTAAGGTTTTCGCCGTCGTACACGCGCATCTTCGAGTAAATGTTCGAGTTTTCCGGCTCTTTGAGGCGCGACAGCACGGTGAACTGCGCCAGCATCTTCAGCGTGTCAGGCGCGCAATGGGCTTTGGCCAAGGAACTGTTAAACAGCAGTTTGTCGTAGATTTTGATTTCATCGCTGACCCGCAAGCAGTACGGCACCTTGACGATGTAGATCCGGTCGATGAAGGCTTCGTTGTTTTTGTTGTTGCGGAAGGTGTGCCATTCCGACTCGTTGGAGTGGGCCAGCAGAATGCCGGTGAACGGAATCGCGCCGAGGCCTTCGGTGCTGTTGTAGTTACCTTCCTGGGTCGCGGTAAGCAGTGGGTGCAGCACCTTGATCGGTGCCTTGAACATTTCGACGAACTCCATCAAGCCTTGGTTGGCCCGGCACAGCGCGCCCGAATAACTGTAGGCATCGGCGTCGTTCTGCGGGAATTCCTCGAGTTTGCGAATATCAACCTTGCCCACGAGCGCCGAAATATCCTGGTTGTTCTCATCACCCGGTTCAGTCTTGGCCACGCCGATCTGGTTGAGGATCGACGGGTAGAGTTTGACCACGCGGAACTGGCTAATATCCCCGCCAAATTCGGCGAGGCGCTTGGTGGCCCAAGGCGACATGATGGTATTGAGGTAACGCCGTGGAATGCCGAAGTCTTCTTCGAGGATCGCGCCATCTTCCGTGGCGTTGAACAGCCCCAAAGGCGACTCGAACACCGGTGAACCCTTGATGGCGTAGAAGGGTACCTTTTCGATCAACTGTTTGAGCTTTTCGGCCAGCGACGACTTACCGCCGCCGACAGGGCCGAGCAGGTACAGGATCTGTTTCTTCTCTTCCAGGCCTTGGGCGGCATGGCGGAAGTAGGAGACGATCTGGTCAATGCATTCTTCCATGCCGTGGAAGTCTTCAAAGGCCGGGTAGCGGCGGATCACCTTGTTGGAGAAGATTCGCGACAGGCGCGAATTATTGGCCGTTTCGACCAGTTGAGGCTCGCCAATCGCCAATAGCAGGCGTTCGGCGGCAGACGCATAGGTGCTGCGGTCCTTTTTGCACAGGTCGAGATACTCTTGCAACGAGAGTTCTTCGTGCTGTGTGGACTCAAAGCGCTGTTGGAAGTGGCTAAAGATACTCATGACGTCGTCACCTCGCTCGATACGTGGAGCCGACGCCGGGTCAATCAGTCGATGCTGGCAGTCATTGGTGATTACCAATGACCGTTTTCCCCCCAGAACACCCTGAAACGTTACCGATGACCCGCACGCCGGTGTACCGGCTCTCCCCTGATTTGGATGGCCTGCGCTTAAGGATAGTTCGGAATCGGGGAGGTCAAGGCGGGATGCGTAATTAGTTTGCCCGCGCCGTTTGTCAGAAACGGCGCGAGCCCAAGCGTCACGCGGGGTAGCGGGGTGTGAAAAAAATTATTGCGAATCGCCGGAGTCAATGTCTGCAGGATAGGTCGTACGCCACAGTTCAAAGCCACCGTCCAGGCTGTAGACGTCGCTGAAGCCCTGGCTGATCAGATAAGCCGCTGCGCTCTGGCTGGAATTGCCGTGGTAGCACCCCACGATCACTGGCGCGTCGAGGTCGGCTGCGCGGATGAAGTCGGCAATGTTGACGTTGTCCAAACGCCGTGCACCGCTGATATGCGCGGCGGCGTACGTCGGCTGATCGCGGATGTCGACGACCACAGCACCTTGCTCGCGCAGGGCCTGTGCTTGTTCGGGAGAGATACGTTTGAATTCGCTCATGGCGGGCTCCTTGGGCAGGGTTGCAAGCGGCGTCTAGCGCTGGGCGGCCGGCAGTGTAACGGGAATAGGGGCGTTGCACTGGCAGTTCAGGCGCTCGCCGGTGTCGATGTTCATCAGGGTCATGCTGCCGCCCCACACGCAGCCGGTGTCGAGGGCGAACACGCCGGGTTCTTCGCATTTGCCTTCAAGGGCCGCCCAGTGGCCGAAGATGATCTTCGTGTCACGGGTTTTGCGTTCCTTGTGCGCAAACCACGGCTTATAGCCGGGCAGTGCGGTATCGGCGCCTTCCTTGCTCTTGAGGTCCAGCTTGCCTTCGGCGGTGCAGAAACGCATGCGCGTGAAGTAGTTGGTGATCACGCGCAGGCGGGGCACGCCGCTCAGGTCGTTGTCCCACTTGACCGGTTCGTTGCCGTACATGCCGTCGAGGTAGGCGTTGTACAGGGCGTCATCGGCGAGTGCGCTTTCAACTTCGGCAGCGCACTTGAGGGCTTTTTTCAGCGTCCATTGGGGCGGGATGCCCGCATGCACCAAGGCGGTGTTACGGCCTTCGTCGTAATGCATGAGTTTTTGTCGGCGCAGCCAATCCAGCAGTTGCGCGCGGTCTGGCGCTTCAAGAATTTCGCGCAGGGTGTCGCCCTTTTTCAGGCGCTCGATGTTCTTGTCGGCCGCCAGCAGGTGCAGGTCGTGGTTGCCCAGTACGCACACCAGTGAATCGCGCAGGTTATACAGGTAACGCAGGGTGGCGAGGGACTCGGGGCCGCGATTGACCAGGTCACCGACCAGCCACAAGCGGTCGTGTGCCGGGTCGAAGGCGACCCGCTCCAGCAAGCACTTGAGAGGCTCGAGGCAGCCTTGCAGGTCGCCCACCGCGTACGTCGTCATCAGTGCAGCGCCCCTGGCACCGCGAGGCGGAAGGGCGCAATGATGGCATCGAACAGTTTGCCGTCAGTGGCTTTCATCTGAAACGAACCCTGCATGGTGCCGACCTTGGAGGTCATCACCGTGCCGCTGCTGTATTTGTGGCTCGCGCCGGGTTCGATCAAAGGTTGCTGGCCGACCACACCCGCGCCGCGCACTTCCTCGACCTGGCCGTCACCGTCGGTGATCACCCAGTGGCGCGACAGCAGCTTGGCCGGCACCTGCCCGTTGTTTTCCACGGTAATGGTGTAAGCAAAAGCGAAACGGTTATGTTCGGGTTGGGACTGGTCCGCGAGGAAGCGGGTAACGACGCTGACGTCGATCTGGTAGCGAGGATCGGACATGCAAGAGGCCTTAAAAGCAAAAGCTGGGGACAGCAGATGCGGGTCAGTCTAGGCCAAGAGCAGGGCACTAGGCCAGAAATGCTGACAGGCTTGTCGCGATAGCATCAGCGCGCACTGGCTGATGCATCGCGAGCAAGCCCGCTACCGCAGGCTTTAGTCCGCGGCGGGCGCAGGCTGTATGGCCAACTGGTCGGCCAGGCGCACGAACGCTGCCAGGTCCAGTTGCTCGGGGCGCAGGCTGCCATCAACGCCGGCGGCCTGGATTTCGTCGTTGCTGAGCAGGTTCTTCAGCGTGTTGCGCAAGGTTTTGCGGCGCTGGTTGAACGCTTCACGTACCACGCGCTCCAGCAACTTGTGATCTTTGGCCGGGTGCGGCAGCACGGCGTGTGGCACCAGGCGCACGATGGCCGAATCAACCTTCGGCGGCGGGTTAAACGCGCCAGGGCCGACGTTGAACAGGTGTTCCACGCGGCAGTGGTACTGAACCATGATCGACAGGCGGCCCCAATCGCCGCCGCCAGGGCCTGCGGCCAAACGCTCAACCACTTCTTTTTGCAGCATGAAGTGCATGTCGCGGATGAGGCCTGCGTTGTTCAACAGGTGAAAAATCAGCGGCGTGGAGATGTTGTATGGCAGGTTGCCGACCACACGCAGGCTGTTGGGGGCTGCATCAAGGCTGGTGAAGTCGAACTTCAGTGCATCGCCCTGGTGCAGGTTGAAGTTAGGCATGCCGGCGAATTGCTGATTGAGGATCGGGATCAGGTCCTTGTCCAACTCAACCACGTCCAGTTGGCCACCGCTGTTCAGCAGGCCTTTGGTCAGTGCGCCCTGGCCCGGGCCGATTTCCAGCAAGCGGTCGGAAGATTTGGCGTGGATGGAGCGCAGGATGCGGTCGATTACGCCAGCGTCGTGCAGGAAGTTTTGCCCGAAGCGCTTGCGCGCCCGGTGTTGGTAATGCTCGGTCATAGTCGGGTCTCGGCCATCTGATAGGCGGTTTCCAGGGCCACGTGCAGGCTGCCGGTATCGATCTTGCCGCTGCCTGCCAAGTCCAGGGCAGTGCCATGGTCGACAGAGGTGCGGATGATCGGCAGGCCTAGTGTCACGTTGACTGCGGCGCCGAAGCCTTTGTATTTCAGCACGGGCAGCCCCTGGTCATGGTACATCGCCAGCACTGCGTCGCAGTGCTCCAGATATTTGGGGGTAAACAGAGTGTCCGCTGGCAGTGGGCCGCGCAGGTCCATGCCTTCTTGGCGCAGACGCTCTAATGTCGGTTCAATGATGTCGATTTCTTCATGGCCCAAGTGGCCGCCTTCACCGGCATGCGGGTTGAGCCCACAGACCAGGATGCGTGGTTGGGCAATGCCGAACTTCTGTTGCAGGTCGGTGTACAGAATACGAGTGACGCGCTCAATGCGCTCGGCGGTGATGGCATCGGCAATATCACGCAGCGGCAGGTGCGTGGTGACCAAGGCCACGCGCAAGCCGCGTGTAGCCAACATCATCACCACTTGGGCGGTGTGGGTCAGCTCTGCAAGGAACTCGGTATGGCCGGAAAAGGCGATGCCGGATTCATTGATCACACCCTTGTGCACGGGTGCGGTGATCATGCCGGCGAAGTCGCCGTCGAGGCAGCCTTGGCCGGCACGCGTCAGGGTTTCCAGCACAAATGCCGCGTTGGCCTTGTTCAACTGGCCGGCAACCACGTCGGCTTGCAGTGGGGTGTGCCACACATACAGGCTGCCCGCCGGTGCCGGCTGGTCGGGCCAGTTGCCTGGCGCCGCGTCCAGCAGCGTGACGGCCACGCCCAGTTGCGCGGCCCGCTCAAGGAGCAGGTCGCGGCTGGTAATGGCAATCAGGGGGTGTGGCTGGGGTTGCGAGGCGAGCAGCAGGCACAGGTCTGGACCAATGCCGGCCGGCTCGCCGGGTGTTACCGCGAAACGCTGTGGTTTCACTGGGCTGCCTGGTCGGTGCCTGTTTGTTCGGCGCCTGGCAGCTTGTTTTCTACATAGGCTTCGTCACGGATCTGACGCAACCAGGTTTGCAGCTCTTCGTCGTACTTGCGGTTACGCAAAACGGTCAGTGCTTGTTGCTCGCGGGCCTGGTTGGTGTTGTCAGTCGCACGGCGACCCAGCACTTCCAGTACGTGCCAGCCATATTGAGTTTTGAACGGCTTGGACAGCACACCTTGCGGCGTCTTGGCCATGACGTCCTGGAACTCCGGCACCAGTGCTTTCGGGTCGATCCAGTTCAGGTCGCCGCCGTTAAGGGCAGAGCCCGGGTCTTCCGAGAAGCTCTTGGCCAAGGTGGCGAAGTCTTCACCCGCCTCTATGCGGTCATAGATCTTCTGGGCCAGTTCCTTGGTTTGCGCCTCGGTACGGATTTCGCTTGGTTTGACCAGAATGTGACGAACATGCACTTCGTCTCTCAGCGAGGTCTCGCCGCCGCGTTTTTCCAGCAACTTAAGGATAATAAAACCGCCTGGCGTACGTGCTGGCTGGGTGATTTCACCCGGCTGCATGGCGCTCAGCTCACGGTCGAACGGGGGTGGCAATTGGGCAGCTTTACGCCAGCCCATATCACCGCCGTCCAGGGCGTTGTCGCTGCCCGATACGGCAATGGCGGTCTGCGCAAAATCAGCACCGGCTTTCAGGCGGTCATAAACTGCCTGAGTTTTTGCGGCGGCCGCATTGAGCTGCTCGGCGTTGGCGCTGTCCGGGGTCGGGATCAGAATGTTGGCCAGGTGCAGCTCTTCGGAGAGCTGCATCTTGCCAAGGTCGGAGGCCAGGAAGTTTTTGACTTCCTGCTCGGACACCTGAACCCGCTCGGCCACACGGCGCTGACGCACACGGCTGATGATCATTTCGCGGCGGATCTGGTCACGCGCGTCCTCATAGGACAAACCGTCGTGGGCCAGGGCAGCACGGAACTGGTCAATGCTCATGTTGTTGCGTTGAGCGATGGTGCCGACGGCCTGGTTCAGTTCTTCGTCCGAAATACGAATGCCGGAACGATCGCCGATCTGCAGTTGCAGGTTTTCGACGATCAGGCGTTCCAGCACCTGTGGGTCCAGTACGCTGGTAGGCGGTACGCCGCCGCCACGCTTGGCGATGGTTTGCTGAACTTCCTTGACCCGTTGGTCCAGTTGGCTCTGCATGATCACGTCGTTATCGACGATGGCCACTACCTTGTCCAGCTGTTGAACCGCAGCGTGTGCCGATGCGGTCCCCAGGAACAGCGCGCCCAGCACGAGTGGGCGCAAGCAATCAGAAAGCTTGATCTTCACGTTCACGATAACCTTGAATGCCTTTGTCGAGGAAGCTCTCTACCTTGGCGCCGGTCAGGCCGCCGAGTCCTTTAAGGACCACCTGGAAGAAGAGCCCGTGGTCACCCTTTTCGTTAAGCGGGGCGATCTGGCTGTATTCGTCGTTGGAAACCCAGTAACGGTTGATGACGCGCAGTTTCCAGCAGCAGTTGTCGTACTCGAAACCACCGAAGGCTTCCAGGGTACGGTTGCGGGCATAGTCATACTGCCAGCGGGAGATCAGGTTCCACTGCGGAATGATCGGCCACATCATCGAGAAGTCGTGTTGCTGGATTTTGTAGTAATCCTTCACGTAGTTCGCGGTATCCGATGGCACGCTGTAGTCACCACCAAACTGCCACTTGCCGGTCAGCTGGTTGTACACCACCTGGTCGTTGCGATAGCGGTAGCCGAGGTTGATGATCTTGTTCGGGTTGTCTTCCGGCTGGTAGTGGAACATCGCGCTGCCCGAACGTGGGCTGTGCTCTTCAGTGTCCCAGTTGTAGTCGGCCGTGGCGCGCCAGTCGCGGTTGAAGCGGAACTCGTATTCCAGGGCGATTGGCGATACATCGGACTGTGCGTCGGCACGATCAGCCGCCAGGATGCCCGGCAGTTGAACCTCGCGGTTCTTGAAGTACACCGCCTGGCCCACGGAAACGCGCTGACGTTCAAAGCCGTTCTCTTCGATCCAGCGGCTGGTCAAGCCCAGGGACAGCTTGTTCTCGTCGCCGATCCGGTCGGTGCCGCTGAAGCGGTTATCGCGGAACAGCGAGGCGTAGCTGAACGAGTACTCACTGGTGTCGAATACCGGAATATCGCTTTGGTCCTTGTTAGGCACATAGAGATAGTAGGCACGCGGCTCCAGGGTCTGGCGATACTCTTTGCCGAACCAATTGGTATTGCGGTCGAAGTACAGGCCGCTGTCGACGCTGGCGACTGGAATTGCGCGGTCCTGGGAGCTTTTGAACACCCCGCCTGCGTAAGGAGAAGCACCCGGCGCCAGAGCAGCGGCTTGAGCGGCAATAATGTCGTTCTTGCCTTTGCTGTCCAGGTCAAGATCGTACTTGGTATAGACGTACTTGAGCTTCGGCGTAATAAAACCGTAGGTCCAGTTCATCGGGTAATCGACGGCCGGGGCGGCGGTCAGGCGCGTACCGTTTGCACGCGTGAGACCGGCGACGTTGGTGTCCAGACGCGGTGACGTAGCACCGTTTTCATCTGTAAACGTGCCACTTTCGAGGTCGCGTTCAAACCGAACAGCTTCCGTCTCATAGGTAAAGTTCAGCCCGCCTGGATGGTAAGGCAGCGCACCGTTGAAGGTAATCTGCGGCAACCGGTCATAAGGCGTGATCTGCGAGATCGTCGACAGCTGGTAAGCCTGCAGGTTAACGCGGGCTTGATACGAGTCGCCCCGATACGTCACAGAACCTTGCTGGTTAAGGAAGTCGCGGTTTTGAACCCCTTCCTCGTAGGACTTCAGGTCCTGGAAGTAATAAGGATCGCTGATTTTGGTGTAATCGACCTGGGTCGATATCCGCGAGTCCAAGCCGCCACGGTGCTGCCAATTGAGCATGTAGCGGGTACTTTCGTAATCGCTCTGCTTGTTGCGCTCGTCGTTGTCGTCGTTCAGGTACGCACCGCCGAACTGGCCTTCGCTGGACTTGGTGAGGTAGCGGAACTCGCCTTCCATCATCATGCCGCGCTTGGTCATGTATTGCGGGTACAACGTGGCGTCGTAGTTCGGCGCCAGGTTGAAGTAGTAAGGCGTGACGAGTGTAAAGCCGCTTTCGCTGCCGGTGCTGAAGCTCGGCGGCAGGAAGCCGGATTGACGACGATCGTCGATCGGGAAATAGATGTACGGGGTGTACAGGATCGGAATGTTCTTGATCCGCAGCGTCGCGTTGGTCGCCGTACCGAAACCGGTGGCGGGGTTCAACGTGATGTTGTTGCCGCGCAGTTGCCAGGCGTTGCTGTCTGGCTCGCACGTGGTGTACGTACCGTCTTTGAGACGGATGATCGCGTTTTCAGCACGTTTTGCGTACAGCGCGTTACCGCGGATACGCGACTTGTGCATCACGTATTCAGCGTTGTCGATCTGGGCCGCGCCGGTATCGAGCTGTACCTGGGCATGATCGCCGACGATCAGCGCACCGTTGTCGCGCAAGCGAACGTTGCCGTTCAGCTCGCCACGGTTCTCGGCCTGATACAGGCTGGCCTCTTCAGATTCCAGCTGCATGCTGCCCTGGCGCATGACGACGTCACCGGCCAGGGTCGCGACTTGCTGTTCCTGCTCGTAACGAGAGGCCTTGGCACCGATAAAGGTCGGCGCATCGCTCTTGTTGGTCTTGTCGTTCATGCCGGGACGCATCGGCTCGATGTACGCGCCGGAGCAATAAGGACCGGTTTCGGCCAACTGGGCGGCGGTCAGCTTCTCGCGAGGCACCCAGTCCAGGTGGCTATAGTCGGCGCTGCGCGAACGCAGGCCACGGCCCTTGGACTCGGTAACCAGAGCGGTCTTCGGTGCGGCCTCGGCGCTGCCACCAGCGTCGGCTTGCGCCGTGCTGTTGGCCGAGCTGACGGCTGCACCGTCATGCACCGGTCGCGGTGGCAATGGGGCTGCGGCGCTTTTCGGCGCACAATCCCAGGCACCCGAAGCAGAGACTGAGCAGTCATACTGTTCCGCGGCGACCACGAATGAGGTGGCGAAAGGTTGCATGGCCAGCAGACTGCCGGTTACCAGCAACGGAAATTTTCTACGAAACGCGGGGGATTTCAATGCCATCTTATTAGTCCGGGCTTCCTGCGTGCCATCTGCCCGCGGTGTGGGCCGCACGCCTCTCGATGGTCTGAAAAAGATGCGTGATAATAAAGCATGACCCGCTTGACGGCTAGCGCCGTCGGAGACCCTTGTAATGCCCGAGCAAGATCTACGTTTACAACAGCTGAAAGTCTGGCTGGATGAGCAGTTGCCGATCCTTTTCAACGCGCAAGGTTGGGGCTCCGTACCCCCGGCCACATTGACTGCGGCCAGCAGTGACGCGAGTTTCAGGCGTTACTTCCGGTGGGAAGGCGGTGGGCATGGTTTTGTCGTAATGGACGCACCGCCACCCCAGGAAAACTGCAAACCTTTCGTCGATATCGCTGATTTACTCGCGAAATCCGGCATAAACGTTCCAAAAATTTATGCAGAAGATTTGCCGCGCGGCTTTCTTTTGCTGAATGACCTGGGCACAAAAACCTATCTGGACGTGATTGACGACAAAAACGCCGATCAATTGTTTGCCGATGCCATCGATGCGTTGCTCGCGTTTCAGCAATTGCCGATGGACGCGCCGTTGCCCAGTTATGACGTCGCCTTGTTGCGCCGTGAGCTGGAATTGTTTCCGGAGTGGTACGTTAAAAGGCACTTGGGCATCACGTTCGACGCCCAGCAACACGCGCTCTGGCAGCGCGCCAGCGATCACTTGATCGACAGCGCCCTGGCCCAGCCAAAAGTACTGGTGCATCGCGACTATATGCCGCGCAACCTGATGATCAGCCAGCCAAACCCCGGCGTGCTGGATTTTCAGGACGCGGTCTACGGCCCGGTCACCTACGACATCACGTGCCTGTTCAAGGACGCGTTCCTCAGTTGGCCCCACGCCCGTGTGCGTGAATGGCAGCGCGGTTACTGGCAGCGCGCCGGCGCGCTGGGCATTCCTGTACAGGCAGACTTTGAAGAGTTCCTGCGGGCCAGCGACCTGATGGGCGTGCAGCGCCACCTCAAGGTAATCGGCATTTTTGCGCGCATCTGCCACCGTGACGGCAAGCCGCGCTACCTGGCGGACGTGCCACGCTTCTTTGCTTATATAGAAGCGGTACTGGCAGACCGGCCTGAATTGGACGCGTTGGCTGAGTTGCTGGCCAGTGTGCGCCAACCGGTCGAGGCCGGCCTATGAAGGCCATGATTTTGGCGGCCGGCAAAGGCGAGCGCATGCGCCCGCTGACGCTGCACACGCCCAAGCCGCTGGTGCAGGCGGGTGGCAAGCGGTTGATCGAATATCACCTGGAAGCACTGGCCAAGGCGGGTTTCACCGATATTGTGATCAACCATGCCTGGCTTGGGCAGCAGATCGAAAGCTACCTGGGCGACGGCGCGCAGTATGGCCTGCGTATTCAGTACTCAGCCGAAGGCGAGCCGCTGGAAACCGGCGGCGGGATCTTTCAGGCATTGCCGCTGTTGGGCGACGAACCCTTCCTGGTGGTCAACGGGGATATTTGGACGGACTACGATTTCACCCGGTTGCGCCAGCCCCTTCAGGGCCTGGCCCATTTGGTGATGGTGGATAACCCGGCGCATCACCCGTCAGGCGGTGATTTTTACCTGGATCAGCAGTTGCTTCATGATGCGGCGCCCGGTGCCGATAACCTGACCTTCAGTGGCATTTCAGTGCTCGACCCGCAGTTGTTCGCAGGTTGCAGCGCGGGCGCCTTCAAGCTGGCGCCGTTGTTGCGCGCGGCGATGGCGAAAGGTCTGGTAACGGGGGAGCACATGACGGGACGCTGGATTGATGTCGGCACGCTGGAGCGTCTGGCGCAGGTCGAAACCTTGCTGACTGCGGGGCAATAAAATGTTATGGCCAGGGACGCTGATCGGCGCCGGGGCTGGCTATGCCATTGCCAGTATTCCGGGGGCCTTGTTGGGCGCATTGCTGGGGCAGGCGCTGGACCGCCGCCTGCAACTGCAGAGTTGGGCGCAGTTGCGCGAGCGCCTCGGCGGGCGCCCGGCGTTACGCAACGATGAATTGCTGTTCGTGCTGTTGGGGCGCCTGGCCAAAAGTAACGGGCGGGTGGTGGACGGGCATATTCAGCAGGCGCGGCAAGAAATGCGTTCGTTGGACATGAGCGAGTCCGCCCAGCGCCGGGCGATTAATGCGTTTAATCGCGGCAAGTCGGGTTCTGACGGCATGCGCACGTATCTGCGCGTGCTCAAGGCTCAGCCGCATGCTGCGGAAGGCGTTTTGCGTGCGTGTTGGCGGATGGCGTGGGCGGATGGCAGGGCGGATGAGGTTGAGTGCCGCTTGATCAACCTGTGGGGAAAGTGGCTCGGTTGGACGCCGCAGCAGTTGCAGGCGCTGGCGCTGGATTTCGCACCGGAGCGTAAACCGTTGGCTAATCGCGGTGGTGCGTATCAGGAAGCGTTGCGGGTGTTGGGTGTGACGGCGACGGCTGAGCCTGACGCGATCAAACGGGCTTATCGCCGACTGCTCAGCCGGCATCACCCGGACAAAATCGCCGGCAGTGGCGCTACGCCTGCTCAGGTGCGCGAGGCGACTGAGCGAACGCGCGAGTTGCACAATGCTTATGCGTTGATTCGCGAGCGCCGCGATTTTCGATAGTCGTTCTACTGCTCGTAAATGATCGTTCCCACGCGTGGGAACGATCAACGCGCCCCGTTGAACCGCGATGGCGTAACCCAACCCAAATCAGTCGGTGGCCGGCTGTGGGCTCAGCCACCCGCGAATTCGCCGGTACAACTGCTCTTGCTCGGCCGAGCTGTTACCGGGCAGGGTCTTCAGTGACACCTGTTTATAACCGTCATTCTTCGCCCGCTTGGCCGCCTGAACACGTGCCAATGCATCCTTGCGCTCTTGTGCGCCGTCTTGATAGAACACATCCGCCGTAGGCACTTTCAGCGTAGGCGCGAGTTTTTGCAGGTCTGGCTGCCGAGCCACCGGCGTCTTGCCGGCCACCATCACCAGCTTCTGCACCTGAGATGGCTGCTTCTCGCTCAGGTAACGCGCCGCCCACCAGGCGCCGGTGCCATGCCCGAGCAGCACTACGCTGCGCGCGCCTTGGGTTAGGGCAAAGGCAACACCGGCGTCGATGCGGTCGAAAATCCGCTTGGCGTCGGTCTTGTCCTGTTCATCTGCGCCCGGCACCACCGCCGGGTCCGTGCCTTCGGCTTCGGCGCTGGCCGCTTGCTCGATGGGTTTGGCGGCCGTGCTGCCGTCTTTGCTGCTGGTGTCGACGGCCGCCTTGGGGGCTTCGATGACCCGCGGTGGCAGCGTGTCCATGTTCACATCCGGCAGCGACAGGCTGAGGGTGCCCCAGTTGGCGTCCGGTAATTTGTTGCGCAACGGCGCGATTGCTTGCGGCCAGTCAGCACTTTCGCCCGCGCCCGGTACGATAATCACCACGCCTTCGGCTTCTGCGCTGTTGGCCGGTTTCCACAGTGCCAGGAACGAATCACTGCCGGCCTGCAACTGTTGCTGCTGTTGCTGGGGAATTATGCGTTCAAGGGCGTTGGCCTCTTCCTTGCTGCGTTCGGGCAAAGCTTGGCGTTCCAGCGGTTTTTCTGCGGTGGATGCGGGTTCGTCGGCGGCCTGAACAGAAAAGACGCTGGTAAATAGCAGCGACAGGCACAATGCTGGCAGTGCCGAGCGGTTTCGATAGGGCATTGTTAAAATCCGGCCAGAAGTGATTACAGCAGCCTAATAGGTTGGTCAGTATTTGTCAGTGATGTGAGACGTGGATCATGGGTTTTCGCTTCCTGCTGATTATAGGCTGTGTGTGTTTTGCCTTGGCCCAGGTCTAAACCCTAGCAGCGATCAACATGTGGGAGGGGGCTTGCTCCCGATGACGGAGTGCCAGCCGACTTATTCATCAACTGACAAAATGCTGTCGGGAGCCAGCCCCCTCCCACAGTGGTTTTGTGTTGGGCCTGAGGTCACCATTACTGCTACTGACCCATCGCTTAGGTCTAAAGCCCGGCAGACGTCAACATGTGGGAGGGGGCTTGCTCCCGATGACGGAGTGCCAGCCGACTTATTCATCAACTGACAAAATGCTATCGGGAGCGAGCCCCCTCCCACAGTGGTTTTGTGTTGGGCCTGAGGTCACCATTACTGTTGCTGACCCACCGCTCAGGTCTAAACCCCAGCAGCCATCAACCTGTGGGAGGGGGCTTGCTCCCGATGGCGGAGTGTCAGCCGACTTATTCATCAACTGACAAAATGCTATCGGGAGCAAGCCCCCTCCCACAGTGATTTTGTATTGGGCCTGAGATCACCATTACTGTTGCTGACCCACCGCCCAAGTCTAAAGCCCGGCAGCGATCAACATGTGGGAGGGGGCTTGCTCCCGATCACGGAGTGTCAGCCGACTATTCATCAACTGACAAAATGCTATCAGGAGCCAGCCCCCTCCCACAGTGGTTTTGCGTTGGGCCTGAGGTCGCCATTACTGTTGCTGACCCACCGCCCAGGTCTAAAGCCCGGCAGCCATCAACATGTGGGAGGGGGCTTGCTCCCGATGGCGGAGTGCCAGCCGACTTATTCATCAACTGACAAAACGCTATCGGGAGCCAGCCCCTCCCACAGTGGTTTTGTGTTGGCCGGGTAATGACCATTCAGCTGCTGAATGGAAGACAACGCTTTTCAGTCAGCTACTCTCAATGCCAGCCCATCTATTAATAAGAGGCCGCGCACATGAGTACTTCCTCATTCAAGATCGCCCACAAACTGCTGACCGGCGCGGGTGCCATTGAGCAATTGGCTGCCGAACTCACGCGCCTGGATGTAGATAACCCGCTGATCGTCACCGATGCCGCGCTGGTCAAATCCGGCACGGTTGCCCTGGCGTTGGCGCACTTGGGCGACCGCGCCTACGAGATTTTCGACCGCGTGCTGCCCGACCCGGAAATCGCCATCGTCGAAGACTGCATGCGCGTGTACCGCGAGGGCGGGCATGACGGCCTGATCGGCCTGGGCGGCGGCAGTGCTATCGACATTGCCAAGAGCGTCGCGGCCTATGCCGGTTACCACGGCGCACTGGCGGACCTGTTCGGCGTCGATCAAGTGCCGCGTAAAGGCCCGCCGCTGATCGCCATCCCGACCACCGCCGGTACGGGCTCGGAAGTCACCAATGTGGCGATCCTTTCCGACAAAGTCGCGCAGCTGAAAAAAGGCATCGTCAGCGACTACTTGCTGCCGGATGTGGCTCTGATCAGCCCGCAAATGACCCTCACCTGCCCGCGCAGCGTCACCGCCGCCAGTGGCGTGGATGCGCTGGTGCACGCGATCGAATCCTATCTGTCGCTGAACGCCTCGCCGATCACCGACGCGCTGGCCATCGGCGCGGTCAAGCTGATCGCCAACGCGCTGCCCAAGGCCTACGCCAACCCTGCCAACCTGCAGGCGCGCGATGACATGGCCACCGCCAGCCTGATGGCCGGCATGGCATTCGGCAATGCCGGCGTGGGCGCGGTGCATGCGTTGGCGTACCCGCTGGGCGGGCGCTTCAATATCGCCCACGGCGTGAGCAATGCCTTGTTGCTGCCCTACGTGATGCACTGGAACAAGCTGGCCTGTGTCGAGCGCATGCGCGACATTGCCCAAGCCATGGGCGTAAACGTAACGGGTTTGAGTGTTAACGATGCCGCCGACCAGGCCGTAGAGGCGATGACGCGACTTTGCGCCGCGGTCGAGATCCCGGCGGGCCTGCGCACCTTCGGGGTTCCCGAGGATGCTATCGCGGGCATGGCCACGGAAGCGGCGGGCATCGAGCGGCTGATGCGCAACAATCCGCGCAAGCTCAGCGCGGCGGATATCGAGAAAATCTACCGGGCAGCTTACTAGTCGTTGAGTCAGGTCACGGTGCGCAGGGCAAAGCATGAGGTATACAATGCGCGCCATCGTGATTTAGCTCAAAAAGGTGCGTCATGCAGCCCTTCGTTATCGCTCCATCGATTCTCTCCGCCGATTTCGCCCGCCTCGGTGAAGAAGTGGACAAGGTGTTGGCCGCCGGTGCCGACTTCGTGCACTTCGATGTCATGGACAACCACTACGTGCCCAACCTGACCATCGGCCCGATGGTTTGCGCGGCGTTGCGCAAGTACGGCATCACAGCGCCGATTGATGCGCACCTGATGGTCAGCCCGGTAGACCGCATCATCGGTGACTTCGTTGAAGCCGGCGCGACCTACATCACCTTCCACCCCGAAGCCTCGCTGCACGTCGACCGCACCCTGCAACTGATCCGCGAAGGCGGCTGCAAGGCGGGCCTGGTATTTAACCCGGCCACGCCGCTGAGCGTGCTTGAGTACGTGATGGACAAGGTCGACATGGTCTTGCTGATGAGCGTCAACCCGGGTTTCGGCGGGCAGAAGTTCATCCCCGGCACCCTCGACAAGCTGCGCCAGGCGCGTGCGCTGATCGATGCCTCGGGGCGTGACATCCGCCTGGAAATCGACGGTGGGGTCAACGTCAATAACATCCGCGAAATCGCCGCTGCCGGTGCCGACACGTTCGTCGCGGGCTCGGCGATCTTCAATGCGCCGGACTACCAGCAAGTCATCGACACGATGCGAGCCGAACTGGCGCTGGCGCGTCCATGAGCGGCTTCGAGCAGTTGTTCCCCGGCAAACTGCCACGGCTGGTGATGTTCGATCTGGACGGTACCTTGATCGACTCGGTGCCAGACCTGGCAGCAGCCGTGGACGAGATGCTGCTCAAGCTGGGGCGCAAGCCGGCCGGGGTCGAGTCGGTACGCGACTGGGTCGGCAACGGCGTGCAGATGCTGGTGCGCCGCGCGTTGGCCAACCACATCAACGCCGAAGGGGTGGACGACGTCGAGGCCGAGCACGCGCTGGGGTTATTCAACGCGGCGTATGAAAGCAGCCACGAGCTGACGGTGGTGTACCCCGGCGTGCGCGACACCCTCAAGTGGCTGCACAAGCAAGGCGTGGAAATGGCCTTGATCACCAACAAACCGGAGCGTTTTGTTGCGCCGCTGTTGGACCAGATGAAAATTGGCCGGTATTTTCGCTGGATCATCGGTGGCGATACCTTGCCGCAAAAGAAACCCGACCCGGCGGCGCTGTTTTTCGTGATGAAAATGGCCAATATCCCGGCCTCACAGTCGTTGTTTGTCGGTGATTCGCGCAGCGATGTACTCGCCGCAAAAGCTGCGGGCGTGCAGTGTGTGGCGCTGAGCTACGGCTATAACCATGGCCGGCCGATTGCCGAAGAATCGCCAGCACTGGTGATTGATGATCTGCGGTTGCTAATCCCCGGTTGCTTGGGAGCGGGCGCTGAGATAACGTTGCCCGATACCGACTCAACCCCTTCTGGAAATCCCATCGTGGTGGTCACTCGCAAACTCTGGATGAAAGTCATCAAGGCCCTGGCCCGCTGGCGTTGGCGCGCCTGACCGAGCCTGGCCGCGCTGCGGCACGTTTGCACACCTGACCGTTTGACCCTCAAGCCACGAGGCACCCCATGATCCGCGAAGAATTCCTGCGTTTGGCCGATGCCGGCTACAACCGTATTCCCTTGGCCTGCGAAACCCTGGCCGACTTCGATACGCCGCTGTCGATCTACCTGAAGCTGGCCGATGCGCCCAATTCCTACTTGTTGGAATCGGTGCAGGGCGGCGAAAAATGGGGCCGTTACTCGATCATCGGCCTGCCGTGCCGTACCGTACTGCGCGTGCATGACCACCATGTGAGCATTACGCATGACGGCGTCGAGATCGAAAGCCTTGATGTAGAAGACCCGTTGGCCTTTGTCGAAGCATTCAAGGCGCGCTACAACGTGCCGACCATTGCTGGCCTGCCGCGTTTCAACGGCGGGCTGGTCGGTTACTTCGGCTACGACTGCGTGCGCTACGTCGAAAAACGCTTGGGCAAATGCCCGAACCCGGACCCTCTGGGCGTGCCGGATATTCTGCTGATGGTGTCTGATGCGGTGGTGGTGTTCGACAACCTCGCCGGCAAGATGCACGCGATTGTGCTCGCCGACCCGTCCCAGGCGGACGCCTTCGAGCAAGGCCTGGCCAGCCTTGAAGCGCTGATGGAAAAACTGCGTCAGCCGATCACTCCGCGTCGCGGCCTGGACCTCAGCCGTCCACCGGCCGCCGACCCGGTGTTTCGCTCCAGTTTTACCCAGGCTGACTACGAGCGCGCGGTCGATACGATCAAGGACTACATCCTGGCCGGTGACTGCATGCAAGTGGTGCCGTCGCAACGCATGTCCATCGACTTCAAGGCCGCGCCGATCGACCTGTACCGCGCGCTGCGTTGCTTCAACCCGACGCCGTACATGTTCTTCTTCAATTTTGGCGACTTCCACGTCGTGGGCAGTTCGCCAGAAGTGTTGGTGCGCGTCGAGGACAACCTGATCACCGTGCGCCCGATCGCCGGTACTCGCCCGCGTGGCGCGACCGAAGAAGCCGATTTGGCGCTGGAAAAGGACCTGCTGAGCGACGCCAAGGAAATCGCCGAGCACTTGATGCTCATCGACCTGGGCCGCAACGACACCGGGCGCGTCTCGGAAATCGGCTCGGTGAAGCTCACCGATAAGATGGTTATCGAGCGTTACTCCAACGTGATGCACATCGTCTCCAACGTCACTGGCGAGCTGAAAGCCGGGTTGACCGCGATGGATGCGCTGCGGGCGATTCTGCCGGCGGGCACCTTGTCGGGCGCGCCTAAAATTCGCGCGATGGAAATTATCGACGAACTGGAGCCGGTCAAGCGTGGCGTCTACGGCGGCGCCGTGGGGTACTTTGCCTGGAATGGCAATATGGACACTGCGATTGCGATCCGTACCGCCGTCATCAAGAACGGCGAGTTACATGTGCAGGCGGGCGGCGGAATTGTTGCCGACTCGGTGCCGGCCCTCGAATGGGAAGAAACCCTGAACAAACGCCGCGCGATGTTCCGCGCAGTGGCGTTGGCAGAGCAACCCCCACAAGGCTGAAGCCAGATGAAAGTCCAAATGTGGGAGGGAGCAAGCTCCTTCCCACATGGGTTTTCGGGCTTAGAAATCCAGGCTTACCCCGACACTGGCGCCTTGCTGGGTGAAGCTGTCGTCCTTGCGCACGTTATAAGCCGCGCGTAACGCCAGCGCCTCAGTCAGTTTGTGGCTGACGCCGAGGCTCAAGCGGTCCGAATTGCTGCGCGGTGTATAGCCGTCAAGTTTGAAGTCAATTGCTTGCACGCTGTTCAGCGAAATGTTCACCTTTTGGGTGTCATTTTCGAACTCATGCTCGTGGGCCACTTCGCCAAACACCTGAGTCTGCGCAGTGATGCGGTAGCTGCCCTGCAGGCCAACGCCGAGGCGCTTGGAGTCGCGTTGCTGGTCGTCGAATGTCAGCGCGGTGGAGCGGTTGTCTTTCTCCGAATAGCCATTCACTTCTACGCGCGCATAGTCGGCGCTGATGAAGGGTGACAGGTGCCAGTCGCTGCCGGCACCGGCAATGTCATAGCCCAAACGGCTGCTCAAGGCCCACAGCCAGCCATCGGTGTCGCCTTTCTCCGAGCCTTCGCTGACGCCGAGGGCGAACGTGCGTTTGAGGCTGTCGAAGTCCAGTTTGCCGCCGGTCAAGGCTACGTCGGCCCACCAGTGATTCTGTTGATACTGGGCGAACGCGGTGCCCATGTAGCTGTTGAGTTTGTAGTCCGAATCGCTGGCGCCAGCTTCGAGCGTCTGCCGATACAGCCCGGCTGCAACGCCCACACGCCAGTTCTCGTCGAGCCGGTAGCTGCCGCCGATATTCAGGCTATAGCCACTGCCGTCGCCGCTGGCCGAACTGCTTTGATCGTCGAAGTCCAGGCGTTGCCCACCGCTAGCCACAATGGCCCGCCACTGCCCGACGGCTTGCCAGTTGCCGTTGTCGGCTTGCCATTGGTTGCGCAATTCATCCTGGTGGGCGCGCACTGTGCCTTGGGCCATTTCCGGCAGCAACGACAGTTCCCATCGCGCCGCGAGCAGGGAATAGGCGTAGTCGGCGATCAAGCGTTGCCCGGCGATGGTGGGGTGCACCGCGTCGTTGTAGATCAGCTTGGTCGGGTCCGGGTTGGTGCCGCCGATGCCATAGGTCGGGTTGGCGGTGCAACCGTTGCCGCTGAAGCAGGTGCCGGTGAGGTTTTGCCCGGTGGCCAGGCCAAAGCGGGCTGGGTCGGCGAAGCTTTCTTGCAGCAACAACGGAATATTCAGTGGGATGATCTGGGCATCGATCTGCGACAGGCGTTGCACCAGCGCCTGGTTGAAAACACTGCTCAGCGCCGAACTCGTCGCCTGCAACGGGGTGCCGTTGATGGCCGGGGTCAGGCCAAGGTCGGGCAGCATCCACACCATGATGTAGCGCGCGCCGGCTTGTTGCAGCGTTTGGGCACTGTCGGCCAGGCGCCCGCCCGCGGCAACGGCTTGGCCGGCGCTGAGCACGCGCCCTTGCAGGAAGTCATTGCCGCCACCCGAAATAAAGTACAGCGCGTTGGGGTCGGCCCGCCCGCCGTTTGCCGGTAGATAACCCTGACGGCTGCGCAGCACGGTGCCGCCACCGGTGTTTCCAGGTGGAATCGTCGCATTGGAGACCGAGTTGATCGAGTCCAGGATATTGTCGGTACGGTAGCCGCCGACTGCCCAGTTGTTTCCGTCCGGCAAGCCTTGCGCGGCACGCACCGGTGAGGTCGAGGCATTCAGGTCGTTTGGCGCAACGCCCAGCTTTGAGCCCAACAAGGTTGATGACACCAGGCCAAAATCGCCCTGGAACGTCGGCCCGGTTCGGTTGGTGTAGCGCAAGGTGGCGCCATTCGAGCCGTCGGCGAGTTGGCCGGCGTCGGCCAGGCTATCGCCGAAAACCACCATGGTTGTGTACGGCGAAGGTGCTGCCAATGCTTGCGCGCAGGCCAGTGACAGGAGGCAGCCGGCCAGTGGCGCGAAAAACGGTGGTCTGAGCATGCGGGATTCCATCTCGTTATTTTTGTATCGGAAGCGAAACACTAATAATGTATTCAGGCTTTTCATCGAAGAAAACAGTTTTTTCCGATAAACACTCTGCGGTGATGCCCCCGTATTCGCTGCGCCATATTGCACCGCTGGCGAGGCTACGTTACTGTGCTGAAACGTATGAATGAGACCCTCCCCGTGTTGATTATCAGCAAACTCTTGATGCGAGTAATCAAGGCACACGCCCGTTGGCGTTGGCGCGCCTGACATTTTCTCTGCCGGCCCGGCCGGACCTGTACCGATTTGCCTTCTTCACCTGTTGTTTGACGCCCCTTGCCGACTAACCCCGGCAACCGGAACGTGCGTCTGGCAGCGGGTCACTCTCTTGGAAGGCGGTCATTCGAAATCAGTGAATTCAAGAGGTTTGAACCCACATGTTGCTGATGATTGATAACTACGATTCCTTTACCTATAACGTTGTGCAGTACTTGGGCGAACTCGGTGCCGAGGTCAAGGTGGTGCGCAATGACGAGCTGACCGTCGCCGAGATTGCCGCCCTGAGCCCGGAGCGCATCGTGGTTTCGCCTGGTCCTTGCACGCCGACTGAGGCGGGTATTTCCCTCGAAGCCATTCAGTATTTCGCCGGCAAGTTGCCGATTTTGGGCGTGTGCCTGGGGCATCAGTCCATCGGCCAGGCCTTTGGTGGTGACGTGGTGCGTGCACGCCAGGTGATGCACGGCAAGACCAGCCCGGTATTCCATACAGATGTAGGCGTATTCAATGGCCTCAACCTGCCGGTGACCGTCACCCGTTACCACTCGCTGGTGGTCAAGCGCGAAACCCTGCCGGAATGCCTCGAAGTCACGGCCTGGACCCAATTGGAAGATGGCTCGGTCGACGAGATCATGGGCCTGCGCCACAAGACATTGAATATCGAAGGGGTGCAATTTCACCCTGAATCGATCTTGACCGAGCAGGGCTACGAGCTGTTCGCTAACTTTCTCAAGCAGAGCGGCGGCACGCGCTAAGGACTTTCCATGGATATCAAGACAGCCCTGAGCCGTATCGTCGGCCATCTGGACCTGAGCACCGCTGAAATGAGCGATGTGATGCGCGAGATCATGACCGGCCAATGCACCGACGCGCAGATCGGCGCGTTCATGATGGCCATGCGCATGAAGAGCGAAAGCATCGACGAAATCGTCGGCGCCGTGTCGGTGATGCGTGAGCTGGCGGACAAGGTCGAGCTGAAGACCCTCGACGGCGTCGTCGATGTGGTGGGCACCGGCGGTGATGGTGCGAATATTTTCAACGTGTCGACCGCGGCCTCTTTTGTGGTTGCGGCGGCCGGTTGCACAGTGGCCAAGCACGGTAACCGCGCGGTCTCCGGCAAGAGCGGCAGCGCCGACTTGCTGGAAGCGGCCGGGATCTATCTGAACCTCACGCCGGTACAAGTGGCGCGGTGCATTGACAGTGTGGGTATTGGCTTCATGTTTGCCCAGTCGCACCACGGCGCGATGAAACACGCCGCCGGCCCGCGCAAGGACCTTGGCTTGCGCACCCTGTTCAACATGCTTGGCCCGCTTACGAATCCGGCCGGTGTGAAACATCAGGTAGTCGGGGTGTTCAGCCAGGCGCTGTGCCGGCCATTGGCCGAAGTGTTGCAGCGCATGGGCAGCAAACATGTGTTGGTGGTGCACTCCAAAGATGGCCTGGACGAATTCAGCCTGGCGGCACCGACCTTTGTGGCGGAGCTGAAGAATGACCAAATCAGCGAGTATTGGGTCGAGCCCGAAGACCTCGGCATGAAGAGCCAGAGTTTGCATGGCCTGGCCGTTGAAAGCCCGGCAGCATCGCTGGAACTGATTCGCGATGCCTTGGGGCGCCGCAAGACTGAAAACGGCCAGAAAGCTGCAGAAATGATTGTTCTGAATGCTGGCGCGGCGCTTTACGCGGCGGACCATGCTTATAGTCTCAAAGAAGGTGTCGCCTTGGCCCACGATGCGTTACACACCGGGCTGGCTCGCGAAAAACTCGAAGAGCTGGGAGCCTTTACCGCTGTGTTCAAAATGGAGAATGAAGGATGAGTGTTCCGACCGTTCTGGAAAAAATTCTCGCGCGCAAGGCTGAAGAAGTTGCCGAGCGACGTGCGCGTGTCAGCCTCGCCGAGTTGGAAGGCTTGGCGAAAAGCGCCGATGCGCCGCGTGGCTTTGCCGATGCGCTGATAAAGCAGGCCAGAGAAAAGCAGCCCGCGGTGATTGCCGAGATTAAAAAAGCCTCACCCAGCAAAGGCGTGATTCGCGAGATCTTCATTCCCGAAGAGATTGCCAAAAGCTATGAGAAGGGTGGCGCAACGTGCCTCTCGGTGCTGACCGACATCGACTATTTCCAGGGCAGCGACCTCTTCCTGCAACAGGCTCGCGCTGCGTGCAAGTTGCCGGTCATCCGTAAGGATTTCATGGTCGACCCGTACCAGATTATCGAAGCGCGTGCCTTGGGCGCGGACTGCGTGCTGCTGATCGTTTCGGCACTGGATGACGTGAAGCTGGCTGAGTTGGCGGCCGTGGCCAAAAGCGTTGGCCTGGATGTATTGGTAGAAGTGCACGACGGCGATGAGCTGGAGCGTGCACTGAAAACCCTCGACACACCGCTGGTCGGGGTCAACAACCGAAACTTGCACACGTTCGAAGTCAGCCTCGAAAACACCCTCGACCTGTTGCCGCGTATTCCGCGTGATCGGCTGGTGATCACCGAAAGCGGCATCGTCAACCGCGCCGACGTAGAACTGATGGAAATCAGCGGCGTGTACTCGTTCCTGGTCGGCGAAACCTTCATGCGCGCCGAAAACCCTGGGGCGGAACTGCAGCGTCTGTTCTTCCCAGAGCGTGGCGTGGCGGCGGTCAGTGGTTCGACCCTGGATTGACCTGAAACACGATCAACGTGGGGAGGGCGCAAGCCCCTTCCCACATTGGGTGTTGTGTTTATTCAGATGGGTAGGTGTTTGATGACTCAGCCAGTCAGGATGACCGTTGAAGCAGGGCTTGCCGCCGAGCAGGACTTGTTGGCTGCCGTTTGCGCCGGTGAGCAGGCATTTGGGCTGCTGTTCTGGCAGCCCAGCGATCAAGCGTTGGTCATGCCGCGTCGTTTGAGCCGCTTGCCAGCCTTTGATGCGGCCAGCACAGTCTCTTCAGATGCTGGTTGGCCGGTGTTGCTGCGCGAAACCGGCGGCGAACCGGTGCCGCAGTCTGCCGCTACGGTCAACATCGCCCTGGTTTACGCGCCGCCGCGCAGCGAAGGCGATCAAGGGCGCATCGAAACCGGTTACCAGCGTTTGTGCCAGCCGATCTGCGATGCGTTGATCGCGTTGGGCGGTGATGCCAGTCTCGGTGAAATCGACGGTGCATTCTGCGATGGCCGTTACAACGTCAACCTCAACGGCCGCAAGATGGTCGGCACCGCCCAGCGCTGGCGGCAAAGTGCGGGTCGCCCGGTGGGGTTGGTGCACGGGGCGTTGTTGCTGGATAACGACCGCGAGGAATTGATCGCGGCGGTCAATCGCTTCAATCAAGCGTGCGGGCTTGAGCAGCGGGTGCGTGCCGACAGCCACATCGCGCTGCATGAAGCCTTCCCCGCAGCAGATGTGCTTAGCCAGCTCGACCGCGCGTACCGCCAGATGCTGGCCGGTTTCCCAGCGGTTTAACGTGTACCGAACACCACCATCGTCTTGCCTTTGACGTTTACCAGGTTGCGCTCTTCCAGGTCTTTGAGCACGCGACCGACCATTTCCCGTGAACAGCCGACAATGCGCCCGATTTCCTGGCGCGTGACTTTTATCTGCATACCATCCGGGTGGGTGATGGCGTCGGGCTGTTTACACAATTCCAGCAAGCAGCGCGCAACCCGGCCGGTGACGTCAAAAAACGCCAGGTCGCCCACTTTGCGTGTGGTGTCGCGCAGGCGCTGGGCGATCTGGCCGCTCAGGGCGTAGAGGATGTCCGGGTCCTGTTGGGCCAATTCACGGAATGTGGTGTAACTGATTTCGGCGACTTCACATTCCACCTTGGCCCGCACCCACGCGCTGCGTTTCTGTTCTTTACCGGCTTGTTCAAACAGCCCCAACTCGCCAAAAAAATCCCCTGTATTGAGGTAGGCGATGATCATCTCGCGGCCCTCTTCATCCTCGATCAGGATGGTCACCGAGCCTTTGATAATGAAGAACAGTGTTTCGGAGCGTTCGCCCGCGCAAATAATGTTGTGCTTGGCCGGGTAACGCCGGCGTTGGCAGTGCATCAGCAGCTTGTCGAGATTCTTGATCTTGGGTGTGGGAGTCAGAGCAACCATGGTTGTATCCCGAAAAGACTGCGCGATGTGGTTGGATTTATTCTTTCAGCGTGTCGTGATTGATACACGCAGTACAAAGCATGGCGATGCGCCATTCATTTGGCGCCAGCTTAACAGACACATTCTGTCTCGATTGGGGAATTTATCCGGCAACCGGCTGACATTGGTGGTTTTTATGCAGAGCGCTGTGGTTGCAAGGCCCTGTGCTAAGCTGGCGACCCTTTTTTAGCAGTGGAGTCTGGGCGATGAAGGCACGCATCCAATGGGCGGGCGAGGCCATGTTCCTCGGTGAATCAGGCAGTGGTCATGTGGTGGTCATGGACGGCCCGCCGGAAGCCGGTGGGCGTAACCTCGGCGTACGCCCGATGGAAATGCTCCTGCTGGGTGTCGGCGGTTGCAGCAATTTCGACGTGGTCAGCATTCTGAAGAAGTCCCGCCAGGCCGTGGAAAGCTGCGAAGCGTTCCTGGAAGCCGAGCGCGCGACTGAAGACCCCAAAGTATTTACCAAAATCCACATGCATTTCGTGGTGAAGGGGCGGGCGCTGAAGGAAGCTCAGGTCAAGCGTGCCATCGAGTTGTCGGCTGAGAAGTACTGCTCGGCGTCGATCATGCTCGGCGCGGCCGGTGTGGCCATCACCCATGATTACGAAATCATCGAGCTGGGCTGATCATTGCAGGCTGTTGCAGGAGCCAAGCGTTCGCCGCGCTCCTGCACAGTGCCGTCAGACGCGGTAAGTGCTTTTGGTCATGACTTTGGCCAGCAGGCTCATGCCGAACCGCACGGGCGCCGGGAAGCGAAAGCCACCGGCATCCAAAGCGCTGTCTGCGTGGTGCTGTTCATCAATGCGCATCTGCTCAAGAATGGCGCGGGATTTCTCGTCCTCGGCCGGCAGTTGCTCCAGGTGTTCATCCAGGTGCTTGCACACCTGATGTTCCGTCGCGGCGACAAACCCGAGGCTGACCTTGTCGCTGATCAGGCCCGCGGCCGCGCCAATACCGAACGACAGACCATAAAACAGTGGGTTCAGCACGCTCGGGTGGCTACCCAGTTGGCGAATACGTTGCTCGCACCACGCCAAGTGGTCGATCTCTTCTTCGGCAGCATGCTCCATTGCGGCGCGCACTTGCGGCAGCTTGGCGGTCAGCGCCTGGCCCTGGTACAGCGCCTGGGCACAGACTTCGCCGGTATGGTTGATGCGCATCAGGCCGGCGACGTGGCGCGTGTCGGTCTCGCTCATCTGCGCATCGGGCTGCACGATGGCGGGCGATGGGCGATACGGTTGGCCACTGAACGGCAGCAACGTGCGCATGGCGGTGTCGGCTTGCAGCAACAGACGGTCAATCGGCGAGTAGTGACGTTGGGTAGTCATGCTGACCTCCGGAAGAATCTCGGCGGTCAGTTTACCGCAAGAGAGGGCGAAGCGTTTGTGCTGAGTCAATTTGCCTTTGTGGCAAGGGCACTCAGCCCGGCGGCCAGTGCATCTGGCGTTGGCCGAGCACGTGCATATGAATGTGATAGACGGTTTGCCCGCCCTCTTCATTGCAGTTCATGACCACGCGAAAACCCTTCTCACAGCCTTGTTCCACCGCCAGCCGCTGGGCGGTGAACAGAATGTGCCCCGCCAGGGCTTTGTCGTCTTCGGTCAGGTCATTGAGGGTGCGAATGGGTTTTTTCGGGATGACCAGAAAATGCACTGGCGCCTGCGGTGCTATGTCGTTGAACGCCAGCACCTGATCATCTTCGTAAATGATCGTGGCGGGTATTTCTCTGTTGATGATTTTGGTGAACAGAGTATCCACAGCTGTGTCTCCATTATGAAAGTGCAAGGGCAGTGTACCCAGCCTGTCAGCGCGGGCAATAGGCCTTGTTGATCGCGCCGGCTATCTTGCGCGTCAGCCAACGCGGGGTGAAACGCGGGCTGAGGGTGAGCCAGCGGTTGCGTCGCCCAGGAATAATGATCGCGCGGTTTTTTTCCAGCGCGCGCACGGTGTAGAGCGCCACTTCTTCGGCACTCATCAGTGTTGTGCTGCGGTCGAGTTTGGCCGTGTCCATTTGCGCGGTGCCGAAGAACGCCGTGCGCGTGGGGCCAGGGCAGAGCACCGAGACCTTGATGCCGCAGGTTTTCAACTCTTCGCGCAGGCCTTCGGAGAAGTGCAACACATAGGCCTTGCTGGCGTAATAGCTGCTCATCCAGGGGCCCGGCTGAAAGGCTGCGATTGAGGCGACATTGAGTATCTGCCCGCCGCCGTGCAGCGCCATGGCGTTGCCCAGAGCGTGGCACATGCGGGTCAGGGCCAGAATGTTGACTTCAATCAGGTCTTGTTCAGTCATCCAGTCCTGAGCCAAAAATGGCCCGCTGGTGCCGATCCCGGCGCAATTGACCAACAGGTCGATCTGCCGCTCACCTTCTTCAAGTTCCAGCAGAAAACCCGACAAACGCAGCGGCTCGCCCAGGTCACAGGCACGAAACAGCACCTCGACGCCAAAGCGTTGAGTCAATTCGATTGCAATACTTTCCAACTGATCACGCTGGCGGGCTACCAAAATCAAGCTGCGGCCGCGACGGGCCAATGCTTCGGCCAAGGCCAGGCCGATGCCGCTGGAAGCACCGGTGATCAGAGCGTAACGGGTCATGCCTTTCTCCATCGCAACGCGACCGTGCCTGTGACAGAGGCATCACAGGCGACGGGCGTTTTCTCACTGTTCTGGAGAGTCTACAGGTTCGGCTGTGTCGTCAGCACTTTGCACGTCTTCTTCATCAACGTTCGCGCTTTGATCGGCGGCGTCATCAGAGGTGATCGAGCTGCTTTCGTAGCGATTGCCCAGGTTGGCTTCGAGCTGGTCAAAGTAGCCGTTCATGCCCAGTGCGAGCGCGATGGCGAGTATCACCGGAATGAACGCCAGCCACAGGGCAGCGAGCACTTTTACCGCTTTGGAGTTGCGCGGCGGCGGCGGGCCGTATTGGTTGGCGCCGGTATTGCCCGGCAGCACCAGCAACAGCAGTGGGAAAATACTGTTCACCAGCGGCACCAGGTTCAGCAGGTACAGCCAGCCGGACCAGCCAAGGTCGTGCAGGCGCTGCACACCGATTTGTACGCTGACGCACACCAGCGCCACAAACAGCGCCAGCCCCAGCAGCACGCCGAGAATGGTGCCCGCAGTCGGCGAGGCGGTCGCTACGGCGAAGCTCGCCGTGCTGATGATGCCCGAGGCGACCAGCATGGCAACCGACATAACCAGCGTCCAGGCCAGGTAGCGCAGGCGGCCGATGCGCCCGTGGGTGGTGAAGACTTTAAGTGTCGAGAACTCTGCGGTGTGGTCTCCGACTGCCGCGCGTGGCGGGGCATACGGCGACGCCGAAGGGTTTGCAAAATCAGCGGCAGCAGGCGCCGTCTCGTTGGTTTTATCCAGGCTGAAGGTTAGCGGCTGTTCAGGCTCGATACGCGCATCGACGCCAGCGTTTTTCAACGCGAGCAGGTAGGTGTCTGCATCGGCGCTGGAGAGGTCACGCTTAAGCGCAACCGTGCTGCCGGTGAAGAGCCTTTCGATGGCTTGCACATCGCACTTGAACAGTTCAGCGAGGTTCAGCTTGGCAGTAGTGCTTTCGACGCCTGGGAGCAAGGCTCCGTCAAACACAATCTTGAAACGGTTGTCGCTCATGCAGGCATCCTTGTCACTTGATCAGGAAGGGGAGTGCAGGCCAGCTTCAGTCGGCAGGCCTGGTGGTTGTCAGCGTGGCCAGTGTAACTGCGCTGCGTGTTCGCGCGCCTTGCGGTATTCGGCATCCAGGCGAGTAATCAGTTCACCAACGCTGGGCAAGTCATCAATTTCGCCGACACCTTGGCCGGCAGACCATACGGTCTTCCATGCCTTGGCTTCGTCGCCCAATGGTTTGAGCTTGGCGCCGGCGCTGCCGTCACCGTTGGCCTGCAGCGCTTTGATGTCGAAGCCGGCGTTTTCCAGGCTCTGGCGCATAAAACTTGCGGGTACTCCTGAGACGGCGGGCGTGTGCACAATGTCGGCGGCGCGTGAGGTCAGCAGCATCTCTTTATACGCGTCCGGGGCGTGGCTTTCGGTGGTGCCGATAAAGCGCGTACCGAAATACGCGAGGTCTGCGCCCAGCAATTGGGCGGCAAGGATCTCGTGCCCGTGGTTAAGGCAGCCGGCCAACAGCAGGGTTTTATCGAAGAACTGGCGAATCTCGGCGATTAGCGCGAACGGGCTCCAGGTGCCTGCGTGGCCACCGGCGCCTGCGGCCACCGCAATCAGGCCGTCAACCCCGGCTTCGGCAGCCTTTTCGGCATGGCGCCGAGTGGTGACGTCGTGAAACACCAGGCCACCGTAACTGTGCACGGCATCGACCAGTTCCTTTACCGCGCCCAGGCTGGTAATGACAATCGGCACTTTGTGCTCGACGCAGATCGCCAAGTCGGCTTCAAGCCGTGGGTTGCTGTTGTGCACGATCAGGTTGACCGCATAGGGCGCGGGGTTGTCGAGTTGCGCCAGGCCCGCTTCGATTTCTTCCAGCCAAGCCTTGAAGCCGCTGCTTTCGCGTTGGTTGAGCGCCGGGAAACTCCCGACCACCCCGTTACGGCAGCAGGCCAGTACCAGTTGCGGATTGGAAATCAGAAACATCGGCGCCACCACTACAGGCAAGCGCAGACGTTGTTCAAGCAAAGCGGGCAGCGACATCGTAATGACCCCAAGTGATTGACGTTAGAACGGTTTGACCACAACCAAAATTACGATAGCCAGCAATATCAGCACGGGCACTTCATTGAACCAGCGATAAAACACATGGCTACGCGTATTTTCGCCACGCGCAAAGCGTTTTACCTGCGCGCCGCACATATGGTGGTAACCAATAAGCAGCACTACCAGGGTCAGCTTGGCGTGGATCCAGGCGCCTGATTGAAAAATAGCCGGGTTAAGGATGATCAACCAGATGCCCAATACCAGGCTGGCGATCATCGAAGGGCCCATGATGCCGCGGTAGAGCTTGCGCTCCATCACGCAGAAGCGGTCTTTGCTGACGGTGTCCTTGCTTTGAGCGTGGTAGACGAACAGGCGCGGCAGGTAGAACAGCGCGGCAAACCAGCACACGATGGCGACGATATGGAAAGCTTTGACCCATAAATAGAGCATTTTTAGTTATTCCCAGGTTCACGGTAATAGGGATAGTAGTGGCTGATGCGCCCATACGTCACGTTGATGGTTGTCGCAGGACGGTACGGCCCCTATTATCGACGGCTTTCCAATGGGTTCGTTGAGGGCAGTTTTATGGTCAAGGTCGGTATCGTCGGCGGCACGGGTTACACCGGTGTCGAGTTGCTGCGTCTGTTGGCTCAGCATCCGCAAGCTGAGGTGGTGGTCATCACCTCCCGATCCGAGGCCGGGCTGGCTGTTGCCGATATGTACCCGAACCTGCGAGGTCACTATGACGGCCTGGCGTTCAGCGTCCCGGACATCAAGACCCTTGGCGCTTGTGATGTGGTGTTCTTTGCCACGCCTCACGGTGTTGCGCATGCCTTGGCTGGCGAACTGCTGGCGGCCGGCACCAAGGTCATTGACCTGTCGGCTGACTTCCGCTTGCAGGATGCCGATGAGTGGGCCAAGTGGTACGGCCAGCCGCACGGTGCACCGGAGCTGCTTGAGGAGGCCGTATATGGTCTGCCGGAAGTCAATCGTGAGCAGATCAAGCAGGCGCGTCTGATCGCGGTGCCGGGTTGCTATCCGACCGCTACGCAGCTGGGTTTCCTGCCGTTGCTGGAGGCCGGGCTGGCGGACGCTACGCGTTTGATCGCCGACTGCAAATCGGGCGTCAGCGGTGCCGGTCGCGGTGCGGCGGTAGGGTCGCTGTACTCCGAGACGTCGGAAAGCATGAAAGCCTATGCGGTAAAAGGGCATCGCCACTTGCCTGAAATCCGCCAGGGGCTGCGTCGTGCAGCCGGTAAGGACGTGGGCCTGACCTTCGTGCCGCACCTTACGCCGATGATCCGTGGCATTCACTCCACGTTGTACGCAACCGTCGTGGACCGCTCGGTGGACCTGCAAGCGCTGTTTGAAAAACGTTATGCCAACGAACCGTTCGTCGATGTCATGCCTGCCGGTAGCCATCCGGAAACCCGCAGTGTGCGCGGCGCCAATGTGTGCCGTATTGCCGTGCACCGTCCGCAGGATGGCGACCTGGTGGTGGTGCTTTCGGTGATCGATAACTTGGTCAAGGGCGCGTCGGGCCAGGCAGTGCAGAACATGAACATCCTGTTCGGCCTGGACGAGAAGCTCGGCCTGTCGCATGCAGGCATGCTGCCTTAAAGGCAGCGGCAAGCTACGAGCTACGAGCTACAAGCTACAAGCGAAAAGTCGCAGGCTGTAAGATCTGAGCTTGAAGCTTGAAGCTTGAAGCTCACATCTGCCTTTGCTCCCTTAATAGTTGACCGATTTTCTAGGAGAAGCGGATAATACCGCCCATTACGCATATGGCGGCGTTACGCCGGGAGATTATCAGCATGAGCGTTGAATCCTTCACCCCCACGGCTTTGCAATTCACCCACGGTGCTGCGCACAAGGTGAAGAGCCTGGTCGATGAAGAGGGTAATGATCGCTTGAAGCTGCGCGTATTTGTTACGGGCGGCGGTTGTTCAGGGTTTCAGTACGGTTTTACCTTCGATGAAGAAGTGGCCGATGACGACACCATCGTCGAGCGCGAGGGCGTCAGCCTGGTCGTGGACCCGATGAGCTTCCAATACTTGGCAGGCGCCGAGGTGGATTACCAGGAAGGTCTGGAGGGTTCGCGCTTCGTGATCAAGAACCCTAACGCTACTACCACCTGTGGTTGCGGGTCTTCGTTCTCGATCTGATCGACAGACTGGCTCAGGGCGAATAAAAACGCCGCGTGGCTTGATAAGCCACGCGGCGTTTTGCTGTCTGCCGATTATGCCGGGCAGTCACGCCGGGTAGATCGCGCCCAGCACACGCAGCCCACGGGCGCCAGTCACGCTGGGGCGATTGGCGGCAATGCCCTCAAGGCAGCAATGGGCCAACCACGCGAACGCCATGGCTTCGACCCAATCCGGGTCCACTCCGTAAGTGGCGGTGCTGCTGACATGGGTGGACGCCAGTAGCGCCGCCAGACGGTTCATCAGCGTGGCGTTGTGCGCGCCGCCCCCACAAATCAACAGCGTTTCAGTCTCTGCCTGGGCCGCTTGCAGCGACTCGACGATGGTCAGGGCGGTCAGCTCAAGCAGCGTGGCCTGCACATCCTGCGGCTGGAAAGCCGGCAGACGGCTGAGGTGCTGTTGCAGCCATCCGAGGTTGAAGACTTCGCGCCCGGTACTTTTCGGGCCTTTGGTCACAAAGAACGGATCGCTGAGCAAGGCATTCAGTAGTTGAGGCTGGACCTCGCCAGTGGCTGCCCACTCGCCGCCGCGATCAAAGTGCTCGCCGCGTTGTTGGTGTATCCAGGCATCGAGCAGCACATTGCCCGGGCCACAGTCGAAGCCGGCGACCGGTTTGCCGGTCTCGATCAGGCTGAGGTTGCTGAACCCGCCGATATTCAACACGGCACGGTTGCCGCGGCTTTCACCAAACAAGGCTTCATGAAAGGCTGGCACCAGCGGTGCGCCTTGGCCACCGGCGGCAACGTCGCGGCTGCGAAAGTCGCTGACCACGGTGATGCCGGTCAATTCGGTGAGCAATGCAGGGTTGCCGATCTGTACGGTAAAACCGCGTGCCGGTTCATGGCGAATGGTTTGCCCGTGGCTACCAATGGCGCGGATGTCTTGAGGTGTTAAGTGCTGCTGGTTCAACAGGGTGTGAATGCCTTGGGCGGCAAGCGTGACCCAGTGTTGTTGGGCAATTGCCGAACGAGCGATCTCGTCCGGGCCGCTGGCGCACAGGCCCAATAGCTCAGTGCGCAGGGCATCAGGCATCGGAATGTAGTGAGTGGCGATCAAATTGATCGCCGGGTCTTGCTCGATCAGGGCGATATCCAGGCCATCGAGGCTGGTCCCGGACATCACACCTATATAGAGCGGCATACCTTAACGCTTCGCCGAAGCCAGCAGGGTGGAGCGTTCCTGGTCCATGCGGGCCATCAGCGGTTGGCTCTGTTGCAGGAAACGAGCGCGCTCGGCCTTGGCGATCGGGTCAGCCATTGGCAGCTTCTGGCCCAGCGGGTCGACGTGCACGCCATTGACCTGGAATTCATAGTGCAAGTGCGGGCCCGTGGACAGGCCGGTAGTGCCGATATAACCGATTACTTGCCCTTGCTTCACGGTGCCGCCGGTCGAAACGCCTTTGGCGAAGCCTTGCATGTGGCCGTACAGCGTACGGTAAGTGTTGCCGTGCTGGATGATCACGGTATTGCCGTAGCCACCGCGACGCCCGGCCAGCAGTACTTTGCCATCACCGGCTGCCTTGATCGGCGTGCCGCGTGGGGCAGCGTAATCGACGCCTTTGTGCGCGCGGATTTTGTTCAAAATCGGGTGCTTGCGGCCCATGGAGAAGCGCGAGCTGATACGCGCGAAATCCACTGGTGTACGAATGAAGGCCTTGCGCATGCTGTTGCCGTCAGCCGTGTAATAGCTGCTGGTGCCTTGTTTGTTGGTGTAGCGAACCGCCGTGTAGGTCTTGCCACGGTTAGTGAAGCGTGCAGAAAGAATGTTGCCGGTGCCCACGACTTTGCCATTGGCGACTTTCTGTTCGTAGATCACGTCGAACTCGTCGCCCTGGCGAATATCCTGAGCGAAGTCGATGTCGTAGCCAAACACGCTGGCCATGTCCATGGTCATGCTGTGGGACAAGCCGGCGCGGGCGGCGGACTGTGACAGTGAGCTGTTGATCACGCCGTGCACGTAGGCGGAGCGCATCACCGGCTTGGTGGTGATGCGGTTGAACGCAAAGCCTTTGGCGCTCTTGGTCAGGGTGATGCTTTCGAGGTCGCTGACGCTGCTGTGCAGGTTGTTCAACTGGCCGTCGGGCGCCAATTCAAACTCGAGTTTCTGACCGTGTTTGAGCTGGGTGAATTGTTTGGCTTGTTTATCGCTCGCCAACACCTCATTAACAGTAGCGGCGGGCAGGCCAACCTTTTCGAACAGCGTTGAAAGCGTATCGCCTTTGGCCACGATCACTTCGCGGTGCAGAGGGTTCTTGGCAGCAGGCGCCGCAGGCTGGTCTTGAGCGGCCTGCCGCGTGTCTTCGGGCGTGCTGTCTATCTGCGCAAAGGGTGATTCAGCAGGTGCATTTGTGGCTTGTTGTGTGTCGGCAGCGTCTTGGTCTTGTGTCAGTTGCTCAGCGGGACTTTCCAGGTCAAGGCTCAGGGAGGTTCGTTTGGCTTCTACGTCACTGGAAGGGAATACCAGGAGTGCCAGGCTGAGGAGGGCGGCGATACCACTTGCGGCGAGCAGGTGGGTCTTCGGGTAAAGCGGCGGCGCTTTAGACGGTTCTGTGGTCATAAGTAATTTTGACTTTGAAGATGAAATGGAAAAGATGAATGACATGATGAAGATGAAATAACTGTATAAAATATAACCAAATCATCTGTGGCGCAAGCTCGCGAACGCTGGGCTTGCCGAACGGTGGCCGTGCGCAGGGCAAAACTTGTAATTAGTCCCTGATCTTGTATGGTTGGTTCCCTTTTGAATCTGAGCCTTGCGGGTCTGTTATGAAGTCGGTTGAAGAGCAGCTAGCGCTGATAAAACGTGGTGCGGAAGAACTGTTGGTCGAGGCCGAGCTGGTTGAAAAGCTCAAACGTGGCCAACCCTTGCGGATCAAGGCTGGCTTTGATCCTACGGCACCGGATCTGCACCTCGGCCACACCGTGCTTATTAATAAGCTGCGTCAGTTCCAGGAGCTGGGGCATCAGGTCATCTTCCTTATAGGTGACTTCACCGGGATGATCGGTGATCCGAGCGGCAAAAGCGCAACGCGTCCACCGCTGACGCGTGAGCAGGTTCTGGCGAATGCCGAGACCTACAAGACTCAGGTGTTCAAGATTCTCGACCCGGCCAAGACCGAGGTGGCGTTCAACTCCACCTGGATGGACCAGATGGGGCCGGCGGACTTCATTCGCCTGACGTCCCAGTACACCGTTGCACGCATGCTTGAGCGTGATGATTTCGACAAGCGCTACTCCACCCATCAACCCATCGCTATTCACGAGTTCCTCTACCCACTGGTTCAGGGTTATGACTCGGTGGCGTTGCGGGCGGATGTTGAGCTGGGTGGCACAGACCAGAAATTCAACCTGCTGATGGGGCGTGAGCTGCAGCGTGCGTATGGGCAAGAGGCTCAGTGCATTCTGACCATGCCGTTGCTGGAGGGGTTGGATGGCGTCAAGAAGATGTCCAAGTCCTTGGGTAACTATGTAGGTATCCAGGAAGCACCGGGCGTGATGTACGGCAAGCTGGTTTCGATTCCGGATGCGCTGATGTGGCGTTACTTCGAGCTGTTGAGCTTCCGCTCGATGGATGAGATCAATGCGCTGCGTGCAGAAGTAGAGGCGGGTGCGAATCCGCGTGATGTGAAGATCAAGCTGGCGGAAGAGATCGTTGCGCGTTTCCATGGTGACGAGGCTGCGGCCAGCGCTCACCGTGCAGCGGGTAATCGCATGAAGGATGGCGAGTTGCCGGATGATCTGCCGGAGATCGAGCTGACTGCTACCGAGGCGATGCCAATTGCTGCCGTCCTTAATAAGGCGGGCTTGGTGAAGAACTCGGCGGTTGCGCGTGACCTTCTGGCTTCCGGCGGTGTGCGTATAGATGGTGAGGTTGTGGATCGCACCTTTATATACGAGCTGGGCGCTACCCACGTCTGCCAGGCCGGGAAGAAGGCATTTGCGCGTATTTCGCTCAAATCCGAATAAACCTGCAATTAAGTGTTGACGGCGTTTTATATCTGTCTATAATTCGCCCCACTTCCGGCGCAGTCGAAACGGAAAACTCCTTGGTAAACAAAGAGTTATGCGAGATTCGACAGCGAGTTGCTTCAGTTCATCGAAGCCCAGAAGGAGTTGGTAGGGCGGTG
>NZ_JBLZPT010000016.1:0-127290 GCF_049199985.1 Pseudomonas kitaguniensis | reverse complement strand
CGCGAAGGCATTGTGTCAGTCGATACATTTGGCGACTGACACAATGCCTTCGCGAGCAAGCCCGCTCCCACACAAGCCCACTCCCACAAAAGCTCGCTCCCACACAGGCTAACTCCCACACACAAGCTCACTGCGCAGTGGGCTTGGCGGTGTTCCTCAGGGCTTGGTGCGGGTTTCGTGCATCCGCGCCAACTGCCGCTCCAGCATCGATGGGTAAGGTTCCATCAGCCGTTCCACACAGCTTGCGCCTTCAGGGCTGGCTATCGGGCGGATGCGCGCGCGTTGGCGGATCAGCGTGTCTTCACTGATCTTGCGCTCCACCAGCAACAGGTTGCGGCTGTGCTGGGAAAGCGCCAGTGCATCCTGTGCGATCTCGGTCAGCAGCAGATCAATTTGGCTCATGCCAAACAGATCATCACCCACGGTTAAACCCAGCTGCAGTTGCAGCGTGATACCGCTGTCAGCCACTTCTATTTGCAGCGCGTGGCCCAACGCGCGCAGCAGTTCGCCGCAGCAAATGGCGTTGGTCAGGTAATCTTCGCCGCTGTCTTCGCTGTGGAACAGCATCAGCGTGCTGCCATCGTTCAGGGTGTGCAGTTCGCTCTGGTACAGCGAAGCGGCCTGGTCGAGGCAGTCGCGATAGCGTTCCAGCAACTCCGTCAGGCGCGCGCGGGGCAGGCGGCGCAGTTGGTCCTGAGCGCCCAGTTGCACCGCCAATACGGCGCTGTGCTGAGGCTCGGTGTTTTTTACCGGCGCAGGCTTGGGCGTGACGGCAGGGGTGGCGGTCGAGGTGTCGCGCAAGTCGGAGAACGGGTCTTCGTCGTCCACTTCGTCTTCTTCGGCCTTGATCGCCTGGCGTGTCGCAGGCTTGAGGCCCGCTACCGGTGTGCTTTCGTCAAAGCCCGGGTCACGCAGGTCGCGCACTTCAAACTCAGGTTCGTCGTCGTAATCGGTGTCGTCGTACTCAGGCTCAGGTTCAACCTCGGGCACCACCGGTTCCGGGGCGAAGCTTGCGTGCAGCTGGCGGGCGAGATCGCCGATTTCATCCTGACGGTCAGTGGCTGGCGTGTGTTCGTCTATGTCGCGCAGCCAGATGCGCAGTTGCATCAGCGGCGTCGAAATATGCCGGCCCAGGCGCAAGCTCAGCGCCAAGGCCAATGCCAACAGGATCGCGCTCAGAATACCCATGCTTTGCAGGCTGATGGTCATCGGCTGCTGGAATTGCTGCATGTCGAGGCTGATGCGCAGTTGCCCGGCCTTCACATCCTGAAAGGTAATGTTGCTCTGATACAGGCCTTCGGCTTCACCCAACAGGCCGTTTTTCGGGCGTTGCCCGGCTTCGGCCATGATCCGGTTGTCCACGCTGTAGATAGCGGCATGGGCCACCAGCGGGTTCTTGGTCAGGTTGTTGAGCAACACGTTGAGGCTGAGGATGTCGTTGGACACCAGCAACTCGGTCGCCGACGTGGCGGTTTGAGTCGTCAAGCTTTCGCCCAAGGCGTCGGCTTGCTCGTGCATGGCCTGTTTGAACTGCAAACCCATCACGCAGGCGTAGATCACCAGGGCCAGGGCGACCAGGATCACGTTATGGCTGGCGATGCGTAATGCGATCGGTACACGGCGGTGGCGCAGTGCCCGGAAGATCAGCAGGAAGAAGTTATCGGTTTTTACTGGCGTGGGCCGGTTCACTTGCGCTCGGCTCTTGGTCCGTGAAGTTGACGCGCAGTATAGCGACAGGCCTAGAACCGGCAAAGCGCTGGCTGTGCCCGATGGTCACTGAAAGTGGGTAGAATGCGGTTTTTTTCCAGCCTGGGGGTGCGTCTTGCGCGAAATTGTCCTGATAAACATCACCGGTGAAGACCGCCCGGGTCTCACCGCAGCCATTACCGGTGTTCTGGCCCAGGGTGGTGTGAACATTCTCGACATCGGCCAGGCGGTGATCCACGACACCCTGTCATTCGCACTGTTGGTTGAAATACCGAGCAGCGAGCAGGCGTCGTCGGTGCGCGAGGGCATCCTGTTTACGGCGCATAAGCTCGATCAGCACGTTCGTTTTACCCAAGTGTCTGAAGAGGACTACCAACACTGGGTGGCCAGTGAGGGCGAAAAACGCCACATCGTCACGCTGCTGACGCGCAAGGTTACCGCCGAACAATTGCAGCGCGTCAGCTCGATCACCGCGCAGTACGGTTTGAGTATCGAGCATATCGACCGTCTGTCGGGTCGCATGCCATTGGGTGCGCCGTCCGACAAGGGCAAGGGCTGCATCGAGTTCTCGGTGCGCGGCGAACCGGCTGATCCGCAGGCCCTGCGCGCCGAGTTCCTCAGCGTGGCGCAAGCGCTGAATGTGGACATTGCCTTCCAGGAAGACTCGCTGTTCCGGCGCAATCGTCGCCTGGCCGTGTTCGACATGGACTCCACGCTGATCGAGGCTGAAGTCATCGACGAACTGGCCAAAGCCGCCGGTGTGGGTGAGCAGGTCTCCGCGATTACCGAGCGCGCCATGGCGGGTGAGCTGGATTTTCGTGCGAGCTTCAAGGAGCGCCTGGCGCTGCTCAAGGGCCTGGATGTAAGTGTGCTGGACTCGATTGGCGCGTCGCTGCGCCTGACCGAGGGCGCTGAAACGCTGTTTGCCGAACTCAAGCGCCTCGGTTACAAAACCGCGATTCTGTCGGGTGGTTTCACCTATTTTGCCAAGCAATTACAGGTGAAGTTGGGTATCGACTATGTGTTCGCCAACGAGCTGGAAGTGGTGGATGGCAAGGTGACCGGCGTGGCGGTCGAGCCGATTGTCGACGCGCAGCGCAAGGCTGATCTGCTGAGAGAGTTGGCCCACAAGGAAGGTTTGCAGTTGGAGCAGACCATTGCGGTCGGCGACGGCGCGAATGATTTGCCGATGCTGGCGATTGCCGGGTTGGGTGTGGCGTTCCGCGCCAAGCCGCTGGTGCGGCAGTCGGCCAAACAGGCGATTTCGACGCTGGGGCTGGATGGGGTGTTGTATCTGCTGGGCTTGCGTGACCGCGAGGGTCAGTCGTAACCCGTTCTAACTTAAGAAATGCAATAAACAATGTGGGGGGCGGCCATCGTGGTTTAACGGGGCGCTTCTCAGATCAAAAGCAAAAGCACGGCGGCCTGAAAGCCGGCCTGAGTGGTTGAAGCAGATCAAGGGCCGGTTTTGCATACACAGCAGATCTGCTTTTTTTGCTTTCTGTGGGAGGGGGCTTGCTCCCGATAGCAGTTTTACAGTTGATACATGAATTGACTGACCCACCGTCATCGGGAGCAAGCCCCCTCCCACAGTTTGAATGCATTCTGCTTGGGGGATTGGGCCGGCTTCCGGGCCTTTCAAAAGTGACTCGCTGTAAGCGCGAAACCGATATAAGCCACAAACCAAATACCGGATAGACACTCAAAAACCCCCAGCCCACTCCCGCAGTTGAATTGCGTCAGGCTTTAGGTGCAGCGATACCCTGGCCCATCTGCACCGGCGTACCTGCCACCAGCGCTTGCGACCACGTAACCTGACCTGGCCCGAACAGCACAATCGCGGTCGAACCCAGCTTGAAGCGGCCCAATTCCGCGCCTTTTTCCAGGTGAATCGGCGCACGTGCAGCTTCGTCATAGCGGAAGGTTTTCAGCTCGCGCTTCGGCGGCGTCACCAAACCAGCCCATACGGTTTCAATCGACGCGACGATCATCGCACCCACCAACACCACCGCCATCGGGCCGCGTTCGGTGTCGAACAGGCAGACAACGCGCTCGTTACGTGCAAACAGCTCAGGCACGTTTTCGGCGGTGGTCTGGTTCACCGAAAAAATTCGGCCCGGTACGTAAACCATCTCACGCAGGGTTCCGGCCAGTGGCATGTGCACACGGTGATAGTCTTTGGGCGACAAGTAGATGGTGGCGAAATCGCCGCCCATGAACGGCGCAGCCACCGCAGCATCGCCGCCCAGCAGTTCCAGCACGCTGAAGCTGTGGCCTTTGGCCTGGAACACACGGCCATGCTCGATCGGGCCAAGCTGGCTGACCGCGCCATCGGCTGGGCTAAGTACCGCGCCCGGGGTTTGGTCCAGGGGGCGCGCGCCGTCTTTCAAGGCGCGGGTGAAGAAGGCGTTGAAGTGCTCGTAAGCGGTCACGTCTTCCACCAGGGCCTGGGACATGTCCACTTGGTAGCGCTTGGCGAACCACTGGGTGAAGGCGTTTTTGAACCAGCCTACGCGGCACTCGGCAATGCAGCCTGCCAGGCGCGACAGCAAGTGGTGCGGCAGCAAGTATTGGCTGAGGATAAACAACTGCTTTTTCATTAAGTGTCCTTAAATCTCAACGGGGGTGTCGGGGTGGTTGCCCCATTCGCCCCAGGAACCGGCATAACCTTTGACTCGCGGATAACCGAGCGCCTTGGCCACCAGGTAGGTGAAGCCAGAGCGGTGGTGAGTCTGGCAGTGAGTGATGATTTCTTTGTCTTTGGTCAGCCCGAGGCCTTCGAGGATCTGCGGCATGTCGCGGCGGATGCGCAGGCTGCGCGCCTTGTCCATGCCGGCGGTCCATTCAAGGTTGACCGCACCGGGGATGTGGCCGCCCTTGGCCGCGAGCACCTTTTCACCGGAATATTCCAGCGGGCCGCGTGCGTCCCAAATGCCCAGGTCGGCAGCGCCCAGTCGGCTTTGCAGGTATTCGCGGGTGGCTGTGGGGCCGTCGTGCAGCGTGAGGCTGACCGGGCCAGAGGCGCCAGCCGGTACTTCGCTGGACAGCGGGTGTTTTTCGTCGATCCACGCCAGCAGGCCGCCGTCGAGGTAGTGGTATTTCTGGTGGCCGATCACGTCGAGCAACCAGATAAAACGCCCGGCCCAGCCGCCGCCCTCGTCGTCGTACACCACGTAGGTGGCGTCGGGCGTGTGGCCCAGCTCGCCGAAGAGTTTTTCAAGATCAGCCTTGTTGGGCAGCAGGCCGGGTGCTGGCGGCTGGCCCAATTGGGTGCGCTTGGGGTCAACGAAATGCGCGCCGGGGATGTGCCCTTCGGCGTAGCGGGCAGTACTCGTGAGGTCCACCAGAATCAGGTGTTCGGCATCAAGGCGGCCGAGCAGGTCGCTGGGTTCGATCACCAGCGGCAAGCCAGAGAAGTCAGGCATGTGAGGTCTCCTGGGCACAAAGGTTGGCGATTAAAAGCGGCGATTGTAACGCAAGCATCAGGCGCTGCGGTTGGTAAAGCAGTGCAGGGCTTTTTCGATGCATTGGGCGGTTTTGCCGAAGGCTTGCACAGTGGTTTCCGAGAACGGCCCACCGCCCTGGTCGGCCACCATCAGCATCACCACGCGGCCGTTACAGCTCAACGAGCGCAGCAGCAGGTGTTCGCCGGTAAACAGGCGGCGCAGGGTTGGCGGCAACAGTGCCGCGAACTGTGCGTGGTTGTCGGGGTTCAAGCGCACTTGCGCGGGCTTTTCGAGTAAACGCTGCAACAGCGTGCTGTTGACCACGTCCAGGCTCAAGTTGGCGGCAGCCTTGGGCAAGCCATCCGCTTGATGCACACGCAAGGTGCTCAAGGCGCGGTCCGCCATGAACAGCAACACCCGCTGCATGCCACTGGCGACCAAGGCTTCTTTGGCGCACGTCGTCAGGTGCATCGCGTTGGCAAAGCGGCTCGGCTCCACCAGCAACTCGGTGCAGCGTTTGCGCCACACGGCGAGAGCTTCGGCAGTCGGCGGGGCTGCCGGCAACAGGCCGCGATGCACCTTCTGCACATGCCACGGCCAGATCAGCGACAACGCCGGGTGCCAAAGGTCAGGCATCAGCGTGGTGCGCGCGCTGGTCACCGCTTGCTGGTGAACCTGTTGCTGCACTTCACTCAACGGCTGTTGCAGGTACAGCGCGGTGAGGTATTGCCAGCGCTCGGTGTGCGGGCAGGTCCAGGATTCTTGCGCCGACATCGCCAGGCCGTTGGCCAGCAGCACGGTATTCGCCGGCTGGTTCAGCCAGCGGCGCAGGTTGGGTTCGGCGTCGAGCAACTGTTGGTGGCGTAGCGCGTCATCTTCACGGGCAATGTGCAGCGCCTTGACCAGCAAGCGCTGCTCGCTCAGCAGCAGGTTGTAGCCTTGGGAGACCCAAATTGGCAGGTGCCAGCTTTCGGTCAGGCCGATGCACAGGTCCAGCAGGCGCACGCCGAACAACTCCAGCTCGACCTTGCGCGCTGACTCGCTTTTATGGATGACCCGCAGTTCCCATTCTTCCAGGAGCTTGGGGTAGGCGACAGCCATCGGCCACAGCGGTGACAAAAACAGCAGGCTGCCCCAATGAATGTCTTGCCACAAACGCGCCAGGCGGCTGGCGAACAAACCGCTGGCTTGCTGGGAGGCGTGCTGGCTTATTAGCAGCAGCTGGCGCAAGGCCACGGGGATGTCTTTTTCCGGCACCGACGGCAGGCGCGCCAATAATTCCTCGGCGCGTTTGAGGCCAAGCCGGTTAAGCGCCACTTCGAGGTTTTCCGCAGGGTCTGCCAAGCTGCCGTGGGTGTGGCTGTTGGCCTCGCGCATCACGCTGAGCACCAGCGCCGGGCTGTTCTGCATCAGCTCGGCGATGTCGCGTAACGAGCTGCGGCTGTCGCGAATGGCTTTGCACACGCGCTCGTGGCTGGCTTGGGGAACGGGCAACAGCACGTCGTCCAGGCGCTTGATCCAAGCGGCGAGTGTGGTGGGTTTTGCAGTTGGGACTGTCGTTTCAATAGCCATGATTGGGGCGCGATCATCACTTGCGGTCAACACGCCCGTTATGGGCCGAACTGGCTTTTCGCCTTAACGGGCTATAGTCTGGCGCAGTTTTGCCGATAAGTAGAACAAGAGTTTTCAGTTCTTCCAAATATGTCCATGAACCCGACGGCGCAAGTACTCATCCCCTATGGCTAAAATTATCGGCATCATCGTCGTCATCGCAAGTGTGCTTGGTGGCTATGTTCTGTCCCACGGTAAAATTGCAGCGCTGATCCAGCCTTTCGAGGTGCTGATTATCGGCGGTGCCGCGTTTGGCGCATTCTTGCAGGCCAACCCCGGCTACATGACCATGCACGTGATCAAGAAGTCGCTGAGCATGTTCGGCTCGCGCTTCTCCCACACCTTCTATCTGGAGGTGTTGAGCCTGGTCTACGAGATCCTCAACAAAAGCCGCCGCGAAGGCATGATGGCCATTGAAGGCGACATCGAAGACGCCGCTGCCAGCCCGATTTTCACCAAGTACCCGGCAGTGCTCAAAGATGAGCGCATGACCGCCTACATCTGTGACTACCTGCGCATCATGTCGTCCGGCAACATGGCCCCGCACGAGCTGGAAGGCCTGTTCGACATGGAGTTGTTCAGCTTGAAGGAAGAGTTGGAGCATCCCTCGCATGCGGTGACCGGTGTTGCCGACGGCATGCCGGGTTTCGGTATTGTTGCGGCGGTACTCGGTATCGTGGTCACCATGGCCTCTTTGGGGGAGGGCGATCAGGCCGCAATCGGTATGCACGTGGGCGCGGCCCTGGTGGGTACGTTCTTCGGTATTCTCGCGGCCTATGGCTTCTTCGGCCCATTGGCCACGTCCCTGGCGCACGACGCCAAGGAAGAAATCAACCTGTATGAGTCGATCAAAGCCAGCCTGGTCGCCTCTGCGTCCGGCGTGCCGCCGTCGCTGGCGGTAGAATTTGGTCGCAAGGTTTTGTACCCCAAGCATCGCCCAAGCTTTGCCGAACTGGAACAAGCGGTTCGCGGTCGCTAAACCATGGAAAACAACCAGCCGATAATCATCAAGCGCGTCAAGCGCTTCGCTGCGGGGCACCATGGCGGTGCCTGGAAAATCGCCTTCGCCGACTTTGCCACGGCAATGATGGCGTTCTTCCTGGTGCTGTGGCTGATGTCTACCGCCACGCCTGAACAAAAGATCGCCATCGCCGGTTACTTCAAAGACCCGATTGGCTTCTCGGAAAGCGGCACGCCCTTTGTGATCGACTTGGGCGGCTCGCCGCAGTTGGCGCCTGAGCGCACCATCAACCCGGAGGTCAAGACCGACTCACCGCAGGAGAAAATCCCGGTCGAGCGCGACACCGTCGAGGCGATGGCCGAGCAAGTCGAGCAGGAACGCCTGGAGTTGCTGCTGAAGGAATTGCAGACCAAGGTTGAAGAAAATCCGCAGTTGCTGAAGTTCAAGGACCAGATTTCCTTCGAAATCACCCCGGAAGGCTTGCGCATTCAGATCACCGACGCCGCTAACCGGCCGATGTTCGACTCCGGCAGCGCGCGCCTGAAGCCGTACTTTGAAGACATCCTGCTGGCCATGGCCGACACCATCAAAGCGGTGCCCAACAAAATCAGCATCAGCGGCCACACCGACGCCAAGCCGTATGCCGGCCAGGGCGACTTCGGTAACTGGGAGCTCTCGGCCAACCGCGCCAACGCCGCCCGGCGTGCGCTGGTAGCGGGTAGCTATCCGGACCCGCAAGTAGCGCGCGTGGTCGGTTTTGCTTCTTCGCAGCTGTTTGATCCCAAAGAGCCGTTCAACCCGATCAACCGTCGCATCGATATTGTGGTGCTGACCAAAAAGGCCCAACGTGCGATCGAAGGCGATCAAAGCTCGGCCCCGCCTGCGCCCCAGGGCAGTGGTGCGCCAGGCGAAGTGCCAGTCGACCCGAACGCCATCCCGCCTGGCCAAGAGCCGCTGCCAGCCCACGAGCTGCGGCAGAAGCTGAACCTGTTTGATGATGGCGGCGTGAAAGACCCCACGGCGCCCGCGCCGAAACCGTAAGCCACCCATAAAAAGGCCGCGATCATCGCGGCCTTTTTATGGGTGGTTGTTATTAGTATCCGCGACGAACTCGATTTTTGAGCTGGCTGTGAAAAAGATCGGCGTTCTGCTTATAGACGCTGCGCGTGGATTCGTTGACCGAGTCCAACATCACTGAGCGCTTGGTCGTTGCCTCTTCGCGGTAGGCCTCGATAAAAAAATTAACGTCGTTCTCACTGGTTAGCTTAGGCCATTTATCCAAGTACAGAGGCAGTTCACTGGCGCCCGTCTTGAAAGAGCAAATTCGTCGATTACTGATCGTAGCCTCACCAATTTCAAACGGCACCCACCAGGATCGCGCGGTGTGTTCGGACACTACCGCCAGAAGATGAGTGCACTCGGTAATGCGTCGAGTGATGACGCTGGTAATATCGTCGGTGGTATGTGATTCAGCATCCAGTACATCAAGATAAGTCTTGATATTGGCCCGTGTTAACTGTGCATTAATGGCCATTGCTTGCGCACGGTCGGTGTGACGGTAGCTGATGAATACTGGCATCAGAAATGTCCTTTGATGGCGAGTTCGCGGTAGTAGGCGCCCAGGGCTGTGAGGCGGCAGCCGGTTGAATTGATAGCTGCGTAATACATATGCTCGGCGTCGACAGGCTCGATCAGGCTGTGGCGATTGCACTTTTGCAGTTGCGAGAAAATTTCTCCATTGTCAGGGTCAAACTCATCGCTGGTGGGTTCGTAGCTGGGATCAAGGGGGAATACGTGACTGGCGTCTGAGAACCAATCCTTGAGTTTGCGGAGCGTCTCTTCCGCTATCAGCGGGGCGACTTCACGTAATGGAACAAACTGCGAGACATTGGTCTTGAAAACGGGCCGCTGTTCCCAGGCTCCAAGTGCGTTATCGACGAACGAATAAACGCTGCCCGGCGTGACCTTGCCTAGAACGTTTGCTGCTCCGCCGTGCAGTGCCTGAAGTAACAGGCCGGTAAAGACGCCATGGTCGCCAGTTTCCAGCGCCGACTGCTGTTGCTTGCAAGCAGTGAGAATGGTAACGCCCTCACCGAGTACGCTAGTGCCGGCGCGCAGGCCTCGCATGGCACCGGCTGCACCTGCCTGGCAGCAGTCGAGAATGATAATTTTGTTTTTTATCCGTGAGGCTTCAGATGCCCAGTTCAAAATATCGCTGATACGAATGCCTTCGCCACCCGGTTCGAAATCTTGAGGGATTAATAGACCTTCATCGATACTTGTATCGAACTGACCATGCCCGGCAAAATAAAGAAGTGCAATCTCGCAGTCGTCTGAAAACAAACTTTTGATCTGCTGTTTCATTGTCGCAAGGGTGAGATTGCTTTCCGCAGAAGTCAGAACTTTGTTGCTGAAGTTCGGCCTGCCGCTCGCGTGGCGCTCCAATAGAGAGGCCATCGCGATCGCGTCATTATTGCAGCCTGAGAGGGCTGAGACATGGTGGTAGTTGTTGATGCCTATAAACAGTCCTTTACGCATGGTTTAGGCGTCCGTGTGCAGGCGAATGGCGCTGACAATACTAGTAGTGTTCCATGCACACTCCGCGGTGGCTGCTTCACGAACGACGGTAGAAATACGCTCAGCGCCAAACGGTTTGATTGCGATAATGATCTTGCCCATGCGCTGGGCTATTGCGATTTCCTTGTTGATCCACTTGCTGTAAGCGGAATACATCCCCGCCATAATCAACACTGCTGAACAGGGTCGAATCTTGTTTTCGATAGCGGCTTCAAGCTCCTTGTCCGTGCGTGCGCCGATGATAGGGTTGTGCGGGGGCACAGAAAAATTTTTAAAATTGAATGTCGGGTGAGCGGTCAGCAAGGTTATCAGTTTGTCGTGGGCGTCTGAGTAGTTCCAAGAGTGGCTGATAAATAGATGATAAGTTTGCATGGCGTTCCCTTTGCTAAGTCATTTCGCGCAGAACGTGTGCGGCATCGTTTGATGGCACCAAGAGTGCGAAATGTAAGGGAAGAAACGCCTAATAAAACCGTGACTAAAATAAAGAGAAGTTTCTTTCGTTAGTTGAGTTTTATGTCCTACGGAAAATTCTTGATAGGCAGGGTAATCGTCATGTAGGGCGAATGGCCATGCGCAGTCCCCCGGCACCAGGGCCGGGGCGACTATCGCAATGTTTAATAACTGCTCTCAGGCAAGCTCGCAATAATCGAGCGATAGCTGTTCATGCGCTGTTGCTGCACACGGCCATCTTCCAGCGCCTTGAGCAGCGCACAACCCGGCTCGCGGTCGTGTTTGCAGTCGCGGAAGCGGCAAGTGCCGATCAGGTCGTTGAACTCGATAAAGCCCGCTTCCACATCGCTGCGGCTGACATGGCCGAGGCCGAATTCACGAATGCCCGGGGAGTCGATCAGTTCACCGCCGCCTGGGAAGTGGAACAACCGCGCGGTGGTGGTGGTGTGGGTGCCCTGGCCGGACAGCTCCGACAGCGGGCCCACACGGGTGTCGACTTCCGGCAGCAGGCTGTTGACCAGCGATGACTTGCCCACGCCCGACTGGCCGACAAACACGCTGATGCGACCGTCCAACTGCTGTTGCAGTTGTTCCATGCCATTGCCGTGATGCGCCGACACTTCCAGCACCGGGTAACCCAACGTGCGGTACACCGCCAGCAACGCATTCAGCGCCGGGGCGTTCTGTTCGTCGATCAGGTCATATTTGTTCAGCAGCAGCAGCGGGCGAATGCCGGCGTGCTCGGCTGCGACCAGGTAGCGGTCGATCAGGTTGGCATGCGGCTCGGGCAGCGGTGCGAACACGATCACGATCATGTCGACGTTGGCCGCCACCGGCTTGAGCTGGCCACGGCTGTCGGGGCGGCGCAGTTCGGTGGTGCGCGGCAACTGGGCGACGATCACGCCGATACCCTGGTTGCCGGCACGCCACACCACTTTGTCGCCGGTGACCAGCGCAGGCAGGTTGGCGCGCAAGTGGCAACGCGAGACCGAGCCTGCCAGTTCGCCTTCCAGCGCCTCGACTTCGACCTGCACACCAAAGTGCGCGATTACCAGGCCGGTTTGTTCAGGGCCGAGGTCGCCGCCCTCGAGCGCTTCTACGGCGGAGGATTCACGTTTGGCGGCGCGCGCGGCGCGTTCACCTTGAATCTTTTCGATGCGCCAGTTTTGGCGACGATTGAGCTGGCGTTTGGCCATTGGTGTTCCGTGTCGATAATGCAAAGGTTAGGTAAAACGGTCGCGAGTCTAGCACGCCCCTGCCTGCTAAACTGCGCAGCTAAGCCAAGGTGCCAAGAGAATCAAGCCATGCAAAACCCACAGAACCTGATTTGGATCGATCTGGAAATGACCGGTCTGAACCCCGACACCGACGTCATCATCGAGATGGCCACGATTGTCACCGACAGCAACCTCAACACCTTGGCTGAAGGCCCGGTGATCGCCATTCACCACAGCGACGCCGTGCTCGCCACCATGGACGAGTGGAACACCCGCACCCACGGCAACTCCGGCCTGACCCAGCGCGTGCGCGACAGCCGCGTGAGCATGGCCGAAGCCGAAGCCCAAACCATCGCCTTTCTGGAACAGTGGGTGCCCAAGGGCAAGTCGCCGATCTGCGGCAACAGCATCTGCCAGGATCGCCGCTTCCTTTATACCCACATGAAAGCGCTGGAAAGTTACTTCCACTACCGCAACCTCGACGTGTCGACGCTTAAAGAGCTGGCCGCGCGCTGGGCGCCGGAAGTCAAAGACAGCTTCCATAAAGGCAGCACGCACCTGGCGCTGGACGATATTCGCGAATCCATCGCCGAGCTGCAGCATTACCGCAAGCACTTCATCAAGGCTTGAATCTGTGGCGCCTGGCCCGGCGCCATCGCGAGCAAGCTCAACGTGTTCACACATCTAAAGTGTGGGAGCGGGCTTGCTCGCGATGCGGGCGACGCGGTCTTTCGCCAAATGCGCCCTTTTGGTGCCATCAGCAAATGATTAGACTGCCGGCCTAATCGCAAGGATCGCCATCATGCTGCTGATGCTCTACCTCATCGCCATCACCGCCGAAGCCATGACCGGTGCGCTGTCTGCCGGGCGGCGCGGCATGGATTGGTTTGGTGTGGTGTTGATCGCCTGCGTGACGGCGTTGGGTGGCGGCTCGGTGCGCGATGTACTGCTCGGGCACTACCCGCTGACGTGGGTGAAACATCCGGAATACCTGGTGCTGACCTCTATCGCCGCACTCGTGACGATTTTTATCGCGCCGCTGATGCGCCATCTGCGTTCGCTGTTTCTGGCGTTGGATGCTGTGGGTTTGGTCGCCTTCACCCTGATCGGCTGCATGACTGCCCTGGAAATGGGCCACGGCATGCTGGTGGCGGTGGTCAGCGGGGTGATCACTGGCGTATTTGGCGGCATTTTGCGCGATATATTCTGTAACGACATTCCGCTGATCTTCCGCCGCGAGCTGTACGCCAGCGTCTCGTTCCTCGCCGCGTGGTTCTACATGCTCTGCCTTTACCTGGAGCTGCCGAGCGAGCAATCGATTCTGCTGACGCTGTTCAGCGGTTTTCTACTGCGCCTGCTGGCGATCCGGTTTCACTGGGAAATGCCCAAGTTCGTCTACAACGACGACGTGCACTAGCGCGCAGCGTGTTGGCGCAGCGCCCACTCCACGTGTTCGCGCACCAGCTCCGATGGGTATTCGCGGCGCGCTTTCAGGGCTTCCAGTACCGGAATGCTCGACGGCGCATTGCCCAGGCCCACTGCCAAATTGCGCAGCCAGCGTTCATAACCGGCGCGGCGCAGCGGCGAGCCTTCGGTATTGCCGAGAAACTTTTCTTCGTCCCACATAAATAATTCGGCCAGTTCGGCGTTGTCCAGGTTATGCCGTGGCTTGAAATCACTCTCTGTGGTTGCGCGCGCGAAACGATTCCACGGGCAAACGATCTGACAGTCATCGCAGCCGAACACGCGGTTGCCGATCAGTGGGCGCAAGTCCTCAGGTATTGCCGTCTTGAGTTCGATGGTCAGGTAGGAAATGCAGCGTCGGGCGTCCAGCACGTAAGGGCCGACGAAGGCATTGGTGGGGCAGATGTCCAGGCACGCGGTGCAGCGGCCGCAATGTTCGGTGGTGTGAGGTGGGTCTACCGGCAGCGGCAAATCAACAAACAGCTCGCTGAGGAAAAAATAACTGCCAGCTTTGCGATTGAGCACCAGGGTGTTTTTACCGATCCAGCCAAGGCCTGCTTGTTCGGCGATGGCTTTTTCCAGCACCGGCGCGCTGTCGACAAACGCGCGAAAGCCAAACGGCCCGATCTGCGCCTGAATGCGCTCGGCCAGTTGTTGCACGCGTTTGCGGATCAGCTTGTGGTAATCGCGGCCCAAGGCGTAGCGCGACACGTAGGCTTTTTCTGGCTTTGCCAGCAGTTGCGCCATTTGGGTGTCGCCTGGCAGATAATCCATGCGCAGCGAAACCACGCGCAACGTGCCGGGCACCAGTTCATCGGGGTGCGAGCGTTTGCTGCCATGCGCGCCCATGTATTCCATCTCGCCGTGGTAGCCCGCGTCGAGCCAGCGTTGCAGGTGTTGTTCATGCTCAGCCAGGTCCAGGCCGCTGATGCCGACTTGTTGAAAGCCCAGCTCGCGGCCCCAGTCTTTGATCGATTGGGCGAGGGCGGGCAGATCGTGGGTAATGGCAGGCATGAGACAAGGGAAACCGCAGGTTAGATAGGTATAATTCTGCCAGACATCGGAGCTTGAAGACGCATGCCGCAGACAAAACACGCAATATCCGACGTTCAGCCGCTGTTGCACGGCCATTTGCCGCAACTGGCTGCACGTTCCCCAGACGCCCATAAAGGCCAGTTCGGCCACTTGCTGGTCATTGGCGGCGACCGTGGCGTGGGCGGCGCTGCGCTGCTCAGTGCAGAAAGCGCCCTGCGCAGTGGCGCGGGCATGGTCTCGCTGGCGACCCGCCCGGAGCATGTGCCGGCCGCGCTGACGCGCTTGCCGGAAGTCATGAGTGTGGGTATCAGCTCAGCCAACCAGGTGATGGGCCTGCTCGAAAAAATCTCGGTCATCGTGATCGGCCCCGGCCTCGGGGCTGCTGCGTGGGGCAAAAGCCTGTTGTCCGTCGCCGCGAACGCCAAACTGCCGCAAGTGTGGGACGCAGACGCCTTGAACCAGTTGGCGACGGGCAGTTTCACCCTGCCAGCCAACTCGGTGATCACGCCGCACCCTGGCGAGGCGGCGCGCTTGCTCGGCATCACTACGGCCGAGGTTCAGGCCGATCGCCTGAAGGCTGCGCGCGCGTTGAGCCACAAATTCAACGCAGTGGCTATTCTCAAGGGTGCTGGCAGTTTGATTGCCAGCCCACTCGGGTCTGTTTCGCGGTGTGACCAAGGCCATCCGGCGATGGCCACTGCTGGGCTGGGTGATGTGTTGGCCGGTTTGGTCGGCGCGCTGTTGGCGCAGGGCATGCCGGCTTATGAAGCCAGCTGCCTGGCGGTGTGGTTGCACGCGACGGCGGGGGATCGCCAGGGCACCTTCGGTCGCGGCCTGGCCGCCAGCGACCTGATACCTGCCATTCGTCAATTGCTCGAGGAACAGTCGCCGTGTCTGAAGTAAGCCTTTTTTTGCCCGATGAAGACGCCATGGTCGCGTTCGGTCATCGTATCGCCCAAGTGACGGGCGGCGCGGGCCTGATCTTTCTTGAAGGTGACTTGGGCGCGGGCAAAACCACGCTGTCGCGCGGCATTATTCGCGGGTTGGGTCACACGGGCGCGGTAAAAAGCCCGACGTTCACCCTGGTCGAACCCTACGAGATAGGTGCAGTGCGCGCCTTCCACTTTGACCTTTATCGCCTGGTAGACCCGGAAGAGTTGGAGTACATGGGCATTCGTGATTACTTCGACGAAGATGCGTTGTGCCTGATCGAATGGCCAGATAAAGGCACAGGCTTTTTGCCAAAGCCGGACCTGACCATTACCATTACGCCGCATGCTCACGGACGTCAGCTGAAGTTGTTGCCCCAAAGCGCGCGCGGGCAGTCGTGGTGCGCCGCTTTGGCATTGGAATTTAAATAATTGGTGGGGTTAGGTATGCGCTTTCGCGCGATGGTTGCTGTCGTAGGGGTATTGCTTGCGGCAATGACTTTCAATGCTCTGGCTGCTTCACAGGTGAAAAGTGTTCGCCTGTGGCGAGCGCCGGATAACACGCGACTGGTGTTTGACCTGTCTGGCCCGGTCCAGCACAGCGTCTTTACCCTCACGGCGCCGGATCGCCTGGTGATCGACATCAATGGCGCGACCTTGGGCGCGCCGCTGAAAGTGTCCACCGCGAATACGCCGATTACCTCGATGCGCTCGGCCCAGCGTACGCCGACCGACCTGCGCGTGGTTATCGACCTGAAAAAGGCCGTAACCCCGAAAAGTTTTGTGTTGGCGCCGAACGCCCAATACGGTAACCGGCTGGTGGTCGACTTGTTCGACAACGCCGCCGATGCCGCGCCGCCGCCTGCGCCAACGCCAGCCGTTGCGACCGTACCGGCGGTGCCGGTCAACCCGTCGCAGCCGCAAGTCAAGTTGCCACCGCCGCCGCCTGCGCCTGCGGGCAAGCGCGACGTTATTGTGGTGATCGACGCCGGCCACGGCGGTGAAGACCCTGGCGCATCCGGTTCGCGCGGTCAGCATGAAAAAGACGTGGTATTGGCCATCGCCCGTGAACTGCAGCGTCAGGTCAATGGCATGAAGGGTTACCGCGCGGAGCTGACGCGTACCGGCGACTACTTTATTCCGCTGCGCGGCCGTACCGAAATCGCACGCAAAAAGGGCGCCGACCTGTTTGTGTCGATTCACGCTGACGCAGCACCTTCGGCCGCCGCCTTTGGCGCCTCGGTGTTCGCCCTGTCAGACCGTGGCGCCACCTCGGAGACGGCACGTTGGCTGGCCGACAGTGAAAACCGTTCCGACTTGATCGGCGGCACCGGCAACGTGTCCCTTGATGACAAAGACAAAATGCTCGCAGGCGTACTGCTCGATCTGTCGATGACCGCTTCGTTGACTTCCAGCCTGAACGTCGGCCAGAAGGTGCTGAGCAACATCGGTCGGGTCACGTCCTTGCACAAACAACGTGTGGAGCAGGCCGGGTTCATGGTGCTGAAGTCGCCGGACATCCCGTCGATCCTGGTGGAAACCGGGTTTATCTCCAATTCCAACGAAGCCTCGAAGCTTGCCAGCGCCAGCCATCAACAGGCCCTGGCGCGCTCGATCAGCGCGGGTATTCGGCAGTTCTTCCAGCAAAACCCGCCGCCGGGCAGCTATATCGCCTGGCTGCGCGACTCCGGGAAAATTGTTCAGGGGCCGCGTGATCATCGCGTGCAGCCCGGCGATACCTTGGCCATGCTGGCCGTGCGTTTCCAGGTGTCGCCGGCCACCTTGCGCAATGCCAATAACCTGAAAACCGACGAGTTGAAAGTGGGTCAGGTGCTGACCATCCCCGGCACAGAACTGGCGGCGCAGTAATGAGTGAATCAGTCCTCAACAGCGGCTCGCGCATCGAACTGCTCAGCCCGCGCCTGGCGAACCAGATTGCTGCGGGTGAGGTGGTTGAGCGCCCTGCATCGGTGATCAAGGAACTGCTGGAAAACAGTATCGACTCCGGCGCCAAGCGCATCGATGTCGACGTGGAGCAGGGCGGCGTCAAGCTGCTGCGGGTACGCGATGACGGCAGTGGCATCTCTTCCGATGACCTTCCGCTGGCCCTCGCGCGTCACGCTACCAGCAAAATTCGCGACCTCGAAGACTTGGAACGGGTCATGAGCCTGGGCTTTCGGGGTGAGGCGCTGGCCTCGATCAGCTCCGTGGCCCGCCTGACATTGACCTCACGTACGCGTGACGCCGAGCAGGCCTGGCAGGTTGAAACCGAAGGCCGCGATATGGCGCCACGCGTCCAGCCGGCGGCGCACCCGGTGGGCACCTCGGTTGAGGTGCGCGACCTGTTCTTCAACACCCCGGCGCGGCGCAAATTCCTCAAGGCCGAAAAAACCGAATTCGATCATCTGCAAGAAGTCATCAAACGTCTGGCCCTGGCGCGTTTTGACGTGGCGTTCCACTTGCGCCACAACGGTAAAACCATCCTCAGCCTGCACGAGGCCCATGACGATGCGGCCCGCGCGCGGCGTGTGTCGGCGATCTGCGGCGCGGGGTTTCTGGAGCAGGCGCTGCCGATTGAAATCGAGCGCAATGGCCTGCACCTGTGGGGTTGGGTGGGCTTGCCGACCTTCTCGCGTAGCCAGGCGGACCTGCAATATTTCTTTGTGAATGGCCGCGCGGTACGCGACAAGCTGGTCGCCCACGCGGTGCGCCAAGCGTATCGGGATGTGCTGTTCAACGGGCGGCACCCGACGTTTGTGCTGTTCTTTGAGGTTGACCCGTCGGTGGTCGACGTCAACGTGCACCCGACCAAGCACGAAGTGCGTTTCCGTGACGGGCGCATGGTGCACGACTTCCTCTATGGCACCCTGCACCGCGCCTTGGGCGATGTGCGCCCGGATGACCAGTTGTCTGCGCCTATCGTGACCGCAGTGGTACGCCCGACGGGGCCGGAGGCCGGCGAGTTCGGGCCTCAAGGCGAAATGAGCCTGGCGGCCAACTTGCTGCAATCGCAGCAGCCTCAGCCTGCGTACACGGCGCCTGGCTCGGGTTCCGGTGCGGGCTATCAGTACCAATACACACCGCGCCCGCAGTCGGCGGTGCCGGTGGCTGAGGCCCAAGCGGCCTATCGCGAATTTTTTGCACCGTTGCCGGGCGCCGAGTCAGGCGCTGGCGCTGTTGCTTTGCCTGAAGGCGGCGGGGATATTCCGCCGCTGGGTTATGCGCTGGCGCAGCTCAAGGGGATCTATATCCTCGCGGAAAACGCCCATGGCCTGGTGTTGGTGGACATGCACGCCGCCCACGAGCGGATCATGTACGAGCGCCTGAAGATCGCCATGGCCAGCGAAGGCCTCAGCGGCCAGCCGCTGCTGGTGCCGGAGTCCCTGGCTGTTAGCCAGCGTGAGGCCGATTGCGCCGAAGAACACCACAGCGTGTTCCAGAAGCTCGGCTTTGAATTACAACGACTCGGCCCGGAAACCCTGGCGATCCGCCAGATTCCCGCGCTGCTCAAGCAGGCCGAAGCCAACCGGCTGGTCGCCGACGTCCTGGCAGACCTGATGGAGTACGGCACCAGTGACCGCATTCAGGCACACATCAACGAACTGCTCGGCACCATGGCCTGCCACGGCGCCATTCGCGCCAACCGCCGCCTGGCCTTGCCGGAAATGAACGGCCTGCTGCGCGACATGGAAAACACCGAGCGCAGCGGGCAATGCAACCATGGCCGGCCGACGTGGACCCAAATGGGCCTGGACGATCTGGACAAACTGTTCTTGCGCGGCCGTTGATGAGCGCCTTGCCCCCCGCAATTTTCCTGATGGGCCCCACGGCTGCCGGCAAGACCGACCTCGCCATCGAGCTGAGCAAGGTGCTGCCGTGTGAACTGATCAGCGTCGACTCTGCCCTGGTTTACCGGGACATGGACATTGGCACGGCCAAGCCGTCAAAAGCGCTGCTGGCCGAGTACCCGCACAGGTTGATCGACATCATCGACCCGTCGCAAAGCTACTCGGCTGCCGATTTTCGTAGCGACGCGTTGGCCGCGATGGCCGAGATCACCGCGCGCGGTAATATTCCGCTGCTGGTCGGCGGCACAATGCTCTATTACAAGGCTTTGCAGGAGGGGCTGGCCGATATGCCACCCGCCGATGCGTGCGTGCGTGCCGAGCTTGAGGACGAGGCTGCACGCCTTGGCTGGCAAGCCCTGCACGACCAGTTGGCGGTGGTAGATCCGGTTTCCGCGGCGCGCATTCACCCCAATGACCCCCAGCGCCTTACGCGTGCGCTGGAAGTCTGGCGGGTCAGCGGGCAGACCATGACTGAACATCGGCTGAAACAAACTGCGCAAAGTGCTGAAGCAGGCGCTTCTGGTCAGTCACAATTACCCTATACTGTGGCGAATCTGGCCATCGCTCCGGCAAATCGCCAGGTGCTGCATGAACGAATTGCACAAAGATTCACAATTATGTTGGAACAGGGGTTCGTGGACGAGGTCGTAGCACTGCGTTCCAGAGGTGACCTGCATTCAGGGTTGCCTTCGATACGTGCTGTAGGCTACCGCCAAGTCTGGGATCATCTGGATGGCAAGCTGACGTCAACCGACATGCAGGAGCGCGGCATCATTGCCACGCGCCAATTGGCGAAACGCCAGTTCACCTGGTTGCGCAGCTGGAGCGATTTGCACTGGTTGGACAGCCTGGACAGCGACAATCTGTCACGCGCCTTGAAATACTTGGGCACGGTCTCCATATTGAGCTGAGTCCTTGCAATTGCCGTCTATCCTTGGGGGTGTGGCGGCCATAAGCTATCTATTTTCCGAATTTTATTATTGATCCTTAAAGGAGTGCGGCACATGTCAAAAGGGCATTCGCTACAAGACCCTTACTTGAATACTTTACGTAAAGAGAAAGTTGGGGTTTCCATCTATCTGGTCAACGGTATCAAGCTGCAAGGCACGATCGAGTCGTTCGACCAATTCGTGATTTTGCTGAAAAACACCGTCAGCCAGATGGTTTACAAGCACGCTATCTCGACAGTCGTTCCTGTTCGTCCAATTCGTCTGCCTAGCGCAGCGGATGGCGAGCAAGCTGACGCTGAGCCAAGTAACGCCTGATAGGAGTCTCCTTTGTTCTTTGAGCGCCACGGTGGTGGTGAGCGAGTAATCCTCGTTCACTTGGATGGACAGGACCCTGAGGCGCGCGAAGATCCGCAGGAGTTTCAGGAGTTGGCAAATTCGGCCGGCGCCGAGACCGTTGCGTTTTTTAACGTACCGCGTCATCGGCCAACCGCCAAATTCCTGATTGGCAGCGGCAAGGTCGAGGAACTGCGCGACCTGGTGCATGCCGAAAAGGCCGATCTGGTGATCTTCAATCACATCCTCACGCCCAGTCAGGAACGTAACCTCGAACGAGTGTTCGAGTGCCGCGTGATCGACCGCACGGGTCTGATTCTCGATATTTTCGCCCAACGCGCCCGTACCCATGAAGGCAAGCTCCAGGTTGAACTGGCCCAGCTTGACCACATGAGCACGCGGCTGGTGCGTGGCTGGACTCACCTTGAGCGTCAAGGTGGTGGTATCGGCATGCGTGGCCCGGGTGAAACCCAGTTGGAAACCGACCGGCGCTTGCTGCGGGTTCGCCTGCGACAGATCAAGGGCCGCCTCGAAAAAGTGCGCAGCCAGCGCGAGCAATCGCGACGCGGGCGTATGCGTGCCGATATTCCTACGGTTTCCCTGGTGGGCTATACCAACGCCGGCAAATCGACACTGTTCAACAACGTGACCCAATCCGACGTTTACGCGGCCGACCAACTCTTCGCCACCCTCGACCCGACCTTGCGCCGTCTCGAACTGGATGACTTGGGGCCGATCGTGTTGGCCGACACCGTGGGCTTCATTCGTCACTTGCCGCACAAGCTGGTCGAGGCATTCAGGTCTACGCTCGAAGAGTCGAGCAACTCCGACCTGCTGCTGCACGTGATCGATGCGGCTGAGCCGGATCGCATGTTGCAGATCGAACAGGTAATGGTGGTGCTGGGCGAGATTGGCGCCCAGGACTTGCCGATCCTTGAGGTCTATAACAAACTCGATTTGCTTGAGGGCGTTGAGCCGCAAATTCAGCGCGACGAAGATGGCAAGCCCCAGCGGGTTTGGGTGTCGGCGCGCGATGGCGCTGGCCTGGATTTGCTCCAGCAAGCGATTGCCGAGTTGCTCGGGGGCGATTTGTTTGTCGGCACCTTGCGCTTGCCTCAGTGTTTTGCTCGACTGCGTGCACAGTTTTTCGAGCTGGGCGCGGTACAGAAAGAAGAACACGACGAAGAAGGTGTCAGCTTGCTGGCCGTTCGATTGCCGCGCGCAGAGCTGAATCGGCTGGTTAGCCGTGAAGGCGAGGTGCCGACGGAGTTTATCGAACAACACACTTTGCAATAAAAGCCTCCGAAAGCGGTTGTGCCGCAGTAGCAGGCATTCTGTAGCATTGGTCGGCGCGCCGTGGGTGCGTCTTTGCTTTATCAGATGGAGAGCGCTATGGCTTGGAATGAGCCGGGTGGCAACTCGAATAATCAGGATCCTTGGGGTGGTAAACGCCGCAATAATGGCGACCGCAAGGGGCCACCAGATCTCGACGAGGCCTTCCGAAAGCTGCAGGAAAGCCTGAATGGGTTGTTCGGTGGCGGTAAAAAACGCGGTGGTGACGACGGTGGTCGCACCAGTAAGGGCGGCGGCTATGGCCTGCTGGGCTTGGGCCTTGTCGTGCTCGCGGCCGTGTGGCTGTACAGCGCCGTTTACGTGGTCGACGAGCAGGAGCAAGCCGTGGTGCTGCGCTTCGGCAAGTACTACGAGACCGTCGGCCCGGGCCTGAACATCTATTTCCCGCCGATCGACAAAAAGTACATGGAGAACGTCACGCGTGAGCGTGCCTACACCAAGCAGGGCCAGATGCTGACCGAAGACGAGAACATCGTCGAAGTGCCGCTGACCGTGCAGTACAAGATCACCAACCTGCAGGACTTCGTGCTGAACGTTGACCAGCCGGAAATCAGCCTGCAACACGCAACCGAAAGCGCCCTGCGCCATGTGGTGGGTTCCACCGCCATGGACCAGGTGCTGACCGAAGGCCGTGAATTGATGGCCAGCGAGATCAAGGAGCGCCTGCAACGGTTCCTCGACACCTATCGCACCGGTATCACCGTCACCCAGGTGAACGTACAGAGCGCAGCGGCACCGCGCGAAGTGCAGGAAGCCTTTGATGACGTGATTCGCGCCCGTGAAGACGAGCAGCGCTCGCGCAACCAGGCTGAAACCTACGCCAACGGCGTGGTGCCGGAAGCCCGTGGTCAGGCCCAGCGCATCCTTGAAGATGCCAACGGTTACCGCGACGAAGTGGTTTCGCGCGCCAAGGGTGAAGCGGACCGCTTCACCAAGCTGGTTGCCGAGTACCGCAAGGCCCCGGAAGTCACGCGTGAGCGTCTGTACCTCGACACCATGCAGGAAGTTTTCAGCAACACCAGCAAGGTGCTCGTGACCGGCAGCAAAGGTGGGCAGAACAACCTGCTGTACCTGCCGCTGGACAAGATGATCGAAGGCGGTCGTAGCAGCACCAGCGCACCGTCCAACGGTTCGACCGCTGCTGCCAATGAAGCCAGCGCCCGTGCTGCCGCTGACTTGCTGCAACAGCAAACACGTACCAGGGAGAGTCGTTGATGAACAATAAATCGCTGACCGCCCTGATTGTAGGGGTTGTCGTGGTCATCGCTGCCTGGAACTGCTTCTACATCGTGTCTCAAACCGAGCGCGCGGTGTTGCTGCAATTCGGTCGTGTGGTGCAGGCGGATGTCCAGCCTGGCTTGCATGTGAAAGTCCCCTACGTGAACCAGGTGCGCAAGTTTGACGGCCGCCTGATGACCCTGGATGCACCGACACAGCGCTTCCTGACCCTGGAAAAGAAAGCGGTAATGGTTGATGCCTACGCCAAGTGGCGCGTCAAGGATGCCGAGCGTTTCTACACTGCGACATCCGGCCTCAAGCAAATTGCCGACGAGCGTTTGTCGCGCCGTCTGGAATCGGGCCTGCGTGACCAGTTTGGTAAGCGCACCCTGCACGAGGTGGTCTCGGGTGAACGTGATGCGTTGATGGCTGACATCACGCGTTCGTTGAACGGCATGGCCGAAAAAGAACTGGGTATCGAAGTTGTCGATGTCCGGGTCAAGGCCATCGACCTGCCCAAGGAAGTTAACCGCAGCGTGTTCGAACGTATGAGCACAGAGCGTGAGCGTGAAGCCCGTGAGCATCGCGCCAAAGGTAACGAACTGGCTGAAGGTATCCGTGCGGATGCCGATCGTCAGCGCCGTGTACTGCTGGCCGAAGCTTATCGCGAGTCTGAAGAGGCCCGCGGTGATGGTGATGCTCAGGCCGCGTCGATCTACTCCAAGGCTTATGGCCAGGACCAGGAGTTCTACGCGTTCTACCGCAGCCTGCGTGCTTACCGTGAAAGCTTTGCGAACAAAACCGACGTCATGGTGCTGGACCCGAGCAGCGATTTCTTCCGCTACCTGGAAAAGTCCAAGTAAAAGCCCAGTGATTCTGTAGGCTCACTCCCGCCTGGCGGCTAAAACGTCTGGCGGGGTGATCCTTTCAGAAAACGGGTGTATGATGCGGCAGCCGGGAAATTCCCGGCTTTTTTGCGTCTGCATGTTTGATTGTTGTGGGCTGCGCAGACGCCACAGTTTTTTCGAGGAAAGTGCCCGACGAGGCCGCAAGCAGGCCATTCGTCACGTCGTTCTTGCGCGTTGTTTATGCGGGGGCCGGGTATTTTCTGCTTCACTCAGGGCTCGGCCGAGGGTTGGCTGCCCGGATCATAGGGGAATGGCGTAATGGCAACGGTAGACCGCTGGCTGCTGCCAGATGGCATCGAAGAAGTACTGCCACCGGAAGCGGCGCGCATTGAAGTAGCGCGTCGGCAGGTGTTGGATCTGTTCCAGAGCTGGGGTTACGAGTTTGTCGTGACCCCGCATATCGAGTACCTGGAATCGCTGCTGACCGGCGCAGGCCAGGACCTGGATCTGCGCACCTTCAAGGTCATCGACCCGCAATCGGGCCGGCAAATGGGTTTTCGTGCCGACATCACGCCGCAAGTGGCGCGCATCGATGCGCACACCCTGCGCCGCGAAGGCCCGAGCCGCCTGTGCTACGCCGGTAGTGTGCTGCATGCTCAGCCGCGTGCCTTGTCGTCTTCCCGTAGCCCGATCCAGTTGGGCGCCGAGCTGTACGGTGATGCCAGCCCGAGCAGCGACGTTGAAGTGATCAGCCTGATGCTGGCCATGCTGCAACTGGCCGACGTGCCGGATGTACACATGGACCTCGGCCACGTCGGTATTTACCGTGGCTTGGCGCGTGCCGCCGGGTTGTCCGGTGAAGTGGAACAACACTTGTTCGATGCCCTGCAACGCAAGGCTATCGATGAAGTGATCGCCCTCACCGAGGGGGTGCCGGCTGACCTCGCCGGCATGCTGCGCGCACTGGTTGACCTGTGTGGCGGTCGTGAAGTGCTGGTGGCTGCGCGTGAGCGCCTGGCCAACGCACCGGCGCCCGTGTTGGCGGCGCTGGACGACGTGCTGGCGATTGCCGAGCGGTTGTCGGCGCGCTTCCCGCAGTTGCCGCTGTATTTTGACCTGGGCGAGCTGCGCGGCTATCACTACCACACCGGTGTGGTGTTCGCCGTGTTTGTGCCGGGTGTTGGCCAGGCCATTGCGCAGGGCGGTCGTTACGACGACATCGGCGCCGACTTTGGTCGTGCGCGGCCGGCGACTGGCTTTTCTACCGATTTGAAAACCCTGGTGACCCTGGGGCGTGCTGAGGTCGAGCTGCCGTCTGGTGGCATCTGGATGCCCGACAGTACGGACGCAGCACTCTGGCAGCAGGTTTGCCAGTTGCGCAGTGAGGGTCAGCGTGTTGTTCAGGCCTTGCCTGGGCAGCCATTGGGCGCCGCCCGTGAAGCGGACTGCGACCGGCAATTGATTCTGCAGAACGGGCTTTGGCAAGTATCGCCACTGGCTTCTTGAGTTTTCCTGCCGGCCATCGCCGGCACCAAGTTTGCGCGAATGAGGACAAGTGTTATGGGTAAGAATGTCGTAGTCCTGGGCACCCAATGGGGTGATGAGGGCAAAGGCAAGATCGTTGATCTGCTGACCGAACATGCTGCCGCCGTAGTGCGCTACCAAGGTGGCCACAACGCTGGCCACACGCTGGTCATCGATGGCGAAAAAACCGTTTTGCACCTGATCCCGTCGGGCGTCCTGCGCGAAGGCGTGCAGTGCCTGATCGGCAACGGCGTGGTGGTTGCGCCGGACGCCCTGCTGCGTGAGATCACCAAGCTGGAAGAGAAAGGCGTACCGGTGCGCGAGCGCCTGCGTATCAGCCCGTCTTGCCCGCTGATCCTGTCCTATCACGTGGCGCTGGACCAGGCCCGTGAAAAAGCGCGTGGCGAGCTGAAGATCGGTACGACCGGTCGCGGCATCGGCCCGGCCTATGAAGACAAGGTTGCACGCCGTGGCCTGCGTGTTGGCGACCTGCTCAACATGCCGCGCTTTGCCGACAAGCTGCGTGAACTGGTGGATTACCACAACTTCATGCTGGTGGGTTACTACAAAGAGCCGGCCATCGACTACGACAAGACCTTGGCCGAGTGCAAAGAATACGCCGAGCTGCTCAAGCCGCTGATGCTGGACGTGACTGCCGAGCTGCACGACCTGCGTCGCGCCGGCAAAGACATCATGTTCGAAGGCGCCCAGGGTTCGTTGCTCGACATCGACCACGGCACCTACCCGTACGTGACCAGCTCTAACACCACCGCTGGCGGCGTTGCTACCGGCTCCGGTGTTGGCCCGATGTTCCTGGATTACATCCTGGGCATCACCAAGGCTTACACCACGCGTGTGGGTTCGGGTCCGTTCCCGACTGAACTGTTCGACGACGTCGGTGCGCACCTTGCCAAACAAGGTCACGAGTTCGGCGCCACCACCGGCCGTGCACGTCGTTGCGGCTGGTTCGATGCGGTTATCCTGCGTCGCGCTATCGATGTGAACAGCATCTCGGGCATCTGCCTGACCAAGCTGGATGTACTCGACGGCCTGGAAGCCATCAATATCTGTGTCGGCTACAAAGACGCAGAAGGTAACGACGTAGCGCCGACTGATGCAGACAGCTATCTGGGTCTGCAGCCGGTGTACGAAGAAGTACCGGGCTGGACCGAGTCGACCGTGGGCGCGAAAACCCTGGAAGAGCTGCCGGCCAACGCCCGCGCTTACATCAAGCGTGTTGAGGCGCTGATTGGTGCACCGATCGACATTATTTCGACTGGCCCGGACCGCAACGAGACCATCGTTCTGCGTCACCCGTTTGGCTAACAAGCTGTTGATGTAAAAAGCAAAGGGCTCCTTCGGGAGCCCTTTGTCGTTTGCGCGGTTTAAACGGCACGACCCTTGCTGTGGTTATCTCTTTCGCGGTGCTATCAAATTAATGGCACCCGTGGTGGAGGGATTCCCAGTGTCTGCCGTTCTTTCGTTGTTACAAAGCCGGCTGTTGCGGCCGGTGTTCGTTACCCTAGGTATCGCTCTTTTGGTGCAAGTGCTGGTCGCCGTCGCTCTTGCGCGGAGCACGGTGACTGCGCTGGAAGCTGATTTGGGCACTCGCTTGGGCATCGACAGCCAGAAACTCTCGGGCGAGTTGGCCCAAGCCGGCAAGGAAGTGACCTCAAGCCTGGACAGCTTGTCTTCCAGCACCCGCCAGCGTCTCACCACCGGTTTGTCTTCACGCTTGCAGGACGAGCAGAAGCAATTGCGTGCCACCCTGGAAAAAGACCTGAAAGATTCCGCTAATGATATGGCGCTACTGCTTGCCTCGGTGGCGCCGCGCGCCATGTGGGACAACGATGTGCCAACCTTGTCGGAGTTTGCCCGGCGGGCCCAGCGCAACCCTAACGTGTTGTTCGTGGTGTATGACGACGCCGCCGGGGAACACCTGACGCGTTACCTTAACCGCGACAACCCGATCAACTTGGCACTGTTGGAAAAAGGTCAGGGCGAGCGCGCGTTGGACAAAGTCTTGAGTGCCGCCAAGACCGATCCTGCGGTGTACTACGTCGAGTCGCCGATCAGCCCTAATGGCGTGGAAATCGGCAAAGTCATCATGGGCGTCTCAACGGCGTCGGTAGAGACCGACCTGGCGGCGCTGGACAAGCGGTTTGCCGCACTGATCGCCAGCAGTGACCAACTGGTGGGCGACAGCCTCAAGGGTGCGGCGGCGGACAGCGCAGCGGCAATGGGCGCTCGCTTGCAGTCGGCGCAAGCCACCGCCACTCAGATGACCGCCAACACCACCAGCACCGTACAGGACGCCGCCGGCACGCTGCGCTGGCGTATCGGCATGGGGCTCGCGCTGGTGGGCTTCGGCGTGCTGTTGCTGATCGCCATCGTATTGGGGCGCCGCGTGGTCAACCGCTTGAAGTTGTTGATTGCGGCCATGGATGACTTGGCGGCGGGTGAGGGCGACCTCACCAAGCGCGTGCAGATCAGCAGCAAGGATGAGATTGGCGACATGGCCTCTGCGGTCAATCGTTTTGTCGATAAGTTACAGCCCATTGTGCGCGAGGCGGGCGATGTGGCCCAGCGCACCGGCGTCGAAATCGGCGCCATGACCTTGCGCAATGCCGGCGCCGATGCGGCGGCCGGTTTGCAGCGTGACGAGGTGGCCGAGAGCTTGCGCGCATTGTCGCAAATGGCCGATGAGGCGCAGGCCGAAAGCCACGCCATGCAGGCGGCGTTGCGCCAAGTGGTGGATATTCGCCAGGCCACCGATGAAAACTCGCGCACCTCGGCAGAAGTCGGCAGTTTGATCGAGGCCTTGGCAGGGCAGGTGCAGGCCGGCTCGCAGGTTATTGAGCGGCTGGCGCAGCAAAGTCAGCAGATCGAAGTGGTGCTGACGGTGATTCACGGCATCGCCGAGCAGACCAACCTGTTGGCGCTCAATGCGGCCATCGAAGCTGCGCGTGCCGGCGAAACCGGGCGTGGCTTTGCGGTGGTGGCGGACGAGGTGCGTGCGCTGGCGAGCAAAACTCAAAGCTCCACGGGTGACATTCAGGCGCATATCGTGGCGTTGCAACAAGGCGCGCGTGAGGCGGTGGAAACCATCGGCAAGGCTGGCCGTCAGGCCAACGAAGGTTTGCTGGTGCTGCGTGACAGCGTGCGCTTGCAGCAGACGGTGCAGGCTTCGGTGGAGCAGGTGCACGCCGCGATTGGCTTGGCGACGCGCGCGGCTGAGCATCAGGCGCAGGGTGCGCACGCGGTGCGTGGTCGGGTGGAGGTGATTCATGCGCAGGCTGAGCGAGCAGCGCAAGCGGTGGTGGAAACCACGGCCAGCGGCAAAGTGCTGGATGGCTTGGCGGCGCAGTTGAAGGCGAGCCTGGGGCAGTTCCGCGCCTAGTGTTGTTGTGTTCTGGGGGAGATTTTCAAACCCCATACATGAAAAAACCCGCTTTCGCGGGTTTGATCTGAATGTGGTGCCCAGGAGAAGACTCGAACTTCCACGACCTTGCGATCACCAGCACCTGAAGCTGGCGTGTCTACCAATTTCACCACCTGGGCATTATCAGCAACGCTTGCGCTGTTGATGGGGCGAACTATACGGAGGGCTTTTTGATCTGTAAACCCCTGATTCAAAAATATAAATCAAGATTATTGTTAAAAATCAAAGGTCTGAACGAAAAAACCCGCTTTCGCGGGTTTGATCTGAATGTGGTGCCCAGGAGAAGACTCGAACTTCCACGACCTTGCGATCACCAGCACCTGAAGCTGGCGTGTCTACCAATTTCACCACCTGGGCAGCATCAACAACGTTGCCGTCGTCGATGGCGCGCACTATACGCAGCGCAGTTTTCGCTGTAAACCCCTGCTATGAAAAAAGCCTGGAAAATTCCGCCAATGGTCGTGCATGCTGTTTTCCGGGGGTAGTAAAAGCCTTTAAAACGCTTGTTCCTACCTGAAATTTCCCGTTTCAATACGCGTATGCCAAACTAACCCGCATATAGACAAGGTGAAAACTCTCTAATGGCCGATTGGCAGTCCCTCGATCCCGAGGCCGCTCGTGAAGCGGAAAAATACGAAAACCCTATTCCTAGCCGCGAACTGATCCTGGCGCATCTCGCTGATCGAGGTTCGCCTGCTAGCCGCGAGCAGTTGGTTGAAGAATTCGGTCTGACCACCGAAGACCAGCTCGAAGCCCTGCGCCGCCGTTTGCGTGCCATGGAGCGCGACGCTCAACTGATCTATACCCGTCGCGGCACCTACGCGCCGGTGGACAAGCTCGACCTGATCCTTGGTCGCATTGCCGGCCACCGTGATGGCTTTGGCTTCCTGATCCCGGACGACGGCAGCGACGACCTGTTCATGAGCCCCGCGCAAATGCGCCTGGTGTTCGATGGCGACCGTGCGTTGGCACGTGTTTCCGGCCTTGACCGTCGCGGTCGCCGTGAAGGCGTGATCGTTGAAGTGGTGTCGCGTGCCCACGAGTCCATCGTCGGCCGTTACTTCGAAGAAGGCGGTATCGGCTTTGTGGTGCCGGACAACCCGAAGGTCCAGCAAGAAGTGCTGATTACCCCGGGCCGTAATGGCGCCGCCAAGGTCGGCCAGTTCGTCGAGGTGAAAATCACCCACTGGCCCACTGCGCGCTTCCAGCCGCAGGGCGATATTGTGGAAGTGGTCGGCAACTACATGGCGCCGGGCATGGAAATCGACGTGGCGCTGCGCACCTACGATATTCCTCACGTCTGGCCCGAGGCGGTGCTGAAAGAAGCCGCCAAGCTCAAGCCGGAAGTTGAAGACAAAGACAAAGAAAAACGCATCGACCTGCGCGACCTGCCGTTCGTCACCATCGACGGCGAAGACGCTCGCGACTTCGACGATGCGGTTTATTGCGAAGCCAGGCCTGGCAAGCTGCGCCTGTTCTCCGGTGGCTGGAAGTTGTACGTCGCGATTGCCGACGTTTCCAGCTATGTGAAGATCGGCTCGGCGCTGGACAACGAAGCTCAGGTGCGCGGCAACTCCGTGTACTTCCCTGAGCGTGTGATCCCGATGTTGCCAGAGCAACTGTCCAACGGTCTGTGCTCCCTGAACCCGAAAGTCGACCGTTTGGCCATGGTGTGCGAGATGACCATCTCGAAAACCGGCGAAATGACCGATTACCAGTTCTACGAAGCGGTGATTCACTCCCAAGCGCGCCTGACCTACAACAAGGTCAGCACCATCCTGGAAACGCCGAAGACCAGCGAAGCCAAGGCCCTGCGCACTGAATACGCAGGCGTCGTGCCGCACCTCAAGCAGCTTTACGCTTTGTACAAAGTGTTGTTGGGCGCTCGTCATGTGCGTGGCGCGATTGATTTTGAAACTCAGGAAACCCGAATTGTCTTCGGTTCCGAGCGCAAGATCGCCGCCATCACCCCGACCACCCGCAACGATGCGCACAAGCTGATCGAGGAATGCATGCTGGCGGCCAACGTGGCCACCGCTGAATTCCTCAAAAAGCACGAAATTCCTGCGCTTTACCGGGTGCACGACGGCCCGCCGCCGGAGCGTCTGGAAAAACTCCGCGCGTTCCTCGGCGAGCTCGGCCTGTCCCTGCACAAAGGCAAGGACGGCCCGACGCCGAAGGATTACCAGGCATTGCTGGCCAGCATCAAGGACCGCCCGGATTACCACGTGATCCAGACCGTCATGCTGCGCTCCCTCAGCCAAGCGGTGTACAGCGCTGACAACCAGGGCCACTTCGGCCTGAATTACGAGGCGTACACCCACTTCACGTCGCCGATTCGCCGTTACCCCGACCTGCTCACGCACCGGGCGATCCGCAGCGTGATCCACTCCAAACAGAACACCCCGCACGTCAAGCGCGCCGGTGCCATGACCATTCCGAAGGCGCGGATCTATCCGTACGACGAAGCGGCCCTGGAACAGTTGGGCGAGCAGTGCTCGATGAGCGAGCGCCGTGCCGACGAAGCCACGCGTGACGTGGTGAACTGGCTCAAGTGCGAGTTCATGAAGGACCGCGTAGGCGAGTCGTTCCCGGGTGTGATCACCGCCGTGACCGGCTTTGGCCTGTTCGTCGAGCTGACGGACATCTACGTCGAGGGCCTGGTGCACGTCACCGCCTTGCCGGGCGACTACTACCACTTCGACCCTGTGCATCACCGCTTGGCGGGCGAGCGCACCGGTCGCAGCTTCCGTTTGGGCGACACCGTGGAAGTGCAGGTCATGCGCGTCGATCTCGACGAGCGCAAGATCGATTTCGGTATGCCTGACAAACCCGCCGAAGCGCCGGGTAGCCGTAAAAAACGTGGCAGCGAACCGACCGCGCCAGCCAGCAAAGGCAAGGGCGCCCCTGCGAAAGCAGCCGCCGCCGAGCCTGCGCCAGCCAAGGCAGGCCGTCGTTCGTCTGCCAAGGACAAGGCTCCTGAAGCCTACCGCCCAAGCGATGCGGCGGCGAAAAACGCCGAGCTGCGCAAAAGCCGCGAGTTGAAGCAACAGTTGCTCAGCGAAGCCAAGAGTGGTGGTAAAGCGGCGTCTGGGGGAAAGTCCCAAGGCGCGGAAAAACCGTCGAGCAAGCCGAGCAAACACCGTAAAGGCCCGCCAAAAGCGGGTTCGGCCCCCGCTAAAAGCGGCGGGTCGCGCAAACCTAAGGCCAAGTCATGAGTCTGGAAAAAATCTACGGCGTGCACGCCGTAGAAGCCCTGCTGCGTCATCACCCTAAACGCGTCAAGCAAGTGTGGTTGGCCGAAGGCCGCAGCGAGCCGCGCGTACAAGCGCTGGTCGAGCTGGCGAACCAAAATAAAGTCGCCATCGGCCAGGCCGAGCGCCGTGAAATGGACGTGTGGGTTGAAGGCGTTCACCAAGGCGTGGTGGCGGACGTGAGCCCGAGCCAGGTGTGGGGCGAAGCGATGCTCGACGAGCTGCTCGACCGTACTGAAGGCGCGCCGCTGTTGCTGGTGCTGGACGGCGTGACCGACCCGCACAACCTCGGTGCCTGCCTGCGTTCGGCAGATGCTGCCGGCGCATTAGCGGTAATCGTGCCCAAAGACAAGTCGGCTACCTTGACGCCGGTCGTGCGTAAAGTTGCCTGCGGCGCGGCGGAAGTGATTCCGTTGGTGGCGGTGACCAACCTGGCGCGCACCCTGGAGAAGCTCCAGCAGCGCGGCCTGTGGGTAGTGGGTACGGCGGGCGAGGCGGAGGTCAGTATCTATGACCAGGACCTCACCGGCCCGACCATTCTGATCATGGGCGCTGAAGGCAAGGGCATGCGTCGCCTGACCCGCGAGCATTGCGACTACCTGGTGAACCTGCCGATGGCCGGCAGCGTCAGCAGCCTGAACGTCTCGGTTGCCACCGGCGTGTGCCTGTTTGAAGCCCAGCGCCAGCGCGGCGTCAAAAAGAAAGCCGCTACGCGGAAGGTTTAAGCGGCAAGCTTCAAGCAGCAAGCTGCAAGTTTAGAGCATGGTGGTTGACCACTTGTAGCTTTTAGCTTGCGGCTTGTAGCTTGCGTTTCCCCTTGCAGCTTCCCCCCTGCTCCTCTACTATTGCGCCCCTTGCCTCCCCGGCAGGCATTTACGTGCCTCCCTGTGGCAAGGTCCATAAGTGTCATTCACTCCTTGTCTGACCGTTTTTGAGCGGCAGGCTACAACCCGTAAGGAGCATTCATGCGTCATTACGAAATCATCTTTTTGGTCCACCCGGATCAAAGCGAGCAAGTCGGCGGCATGGTAGAGCGTTACACCAAGCTGATCGAAGAAGACGGCGGCAAAATCCACCGTCTGGAAGATTGGGGCCGTCGTCAACTGGCCTACGCAATCAACAATGTTCACAAGGCTCACTACGTGATGCTGAACGTTGAATGCACTGGCAAGGCTTTGGCCGAGCTGGAAGACAACTTCCGCTACAACGATGCAGTGATCCGTAACCTGGTCATCCGTCGCGAAGAAGCCGTTACCGGCCAATCCGAGATGCTCAAGGCTGAAGAAAACCGCAGTGAGCGCCGTGAGCGTCGCGACCGTCCTGAGCACGAAGGCGCCGAAAGCGCTGATAGTGATGACAGCGACAACAGCGATAACGCTGACGAGTAATCCACGGACCTTTTAAGGAGCCTATCAAATGGCACGTTTCTTCCGTCGTCGTAAATTCTGCCGCTTCACCGCTGAAGACGTGAAAGAGATCGATTACAAAGATCTCAACACTCTGAAAGCCTACGTATCCGAGACCGGCAAAATCGTTCCAAGCCGTATCACCGGTACTAAAGCACGTTATCAGCGTCAGCTGGCCACCGCTATCAAGCGCGCCCGCTTCCTGGCCCTGCTGGCCTACACCGACAGCCACGGCCGCTGAGACCGGGCAGTCGACACGTAGTAAGGGATTGAATGCATGCGCGCCTTAGCTGAGTTCATCATGCGCGGTCGCGTGCAGGCCACTCTGGTAGTGGCTGGATGTGCGGCATTGCCGTTGCTTTATTGGTTGGGTGCTGCCGCAGGTTGCCTTGTGCTCCTGCGGCGCGGTTTGAAGGACGCCCTTGGCGTTCTTGCCCTGGGATTGTTGCCGGCCTTGATCTGGTGGCTGCAATTTGGTGATCCACGCGTACTTCTGGTACTGCTGGGGTCATCAAGCCTTGCGTTGGTTTTACGCGCAAGTGAGTCCTGGGTCCGCACGCTGCTGGTCAGCGTGGCATTGGGGTTGGTGTATTCAGTGATGCTTGGCGCGGCTTTCCACCCGCAAATCGAGGCGCTGGCGCAGGAGATCATCAAGATCCTGCCGCAGGCTCTCGGGGATCTCTACCAGCAATTGTCGGTAGATGAGCGAGCGCGGTTTGCGTCACTGATTGCACCGGTTCTGACCGGCCTGATAGCGGCGTTGTTGCAGATCGTCAGCGTGCTGAGCCTGATTCTTGGGCGTTATTGGCAGGCGTTGTTGTACAACCCGGGTGGTTTTGGTCGCGAGTTTCGCAGTATCAGAATTCCCGCGGGGCTGGCGATGTTGCTGCTGGCGTGCATGGTTGTCGGGCCGAACTTCGGCCCACAGATGGCCTTGCTGGCGCCGATTTGCAGTGTACCGCTGGTGTTTGCCGGGCTGGCCCTGATTCATGGGCTGGTTGCGCGAAAGCGCCTGGCCAGGTTTTGGCTGGTGGGGTTGTACGTAACGCTGTTGCTGTTCATGCAGCTGATCTATCCGTTACTCGTGGTCTTGGCCATTGTCGACAGCCTGATTGATTTTCGCGGTCGTCTCGCGTCGAAAGACGCCGATAACGCGAACGGTGAAGGTTAAAAGTTAGAGGATTTTCACATGCAACTGATCCTTCTGGAAAAAGTCGCCAACCTGGGCAACCTGGGCGACAAAGTGAACGTTAAGGCCGGCTACGGTCGTAACTACCTGCTGCCATACGGCAAAGCAACCGCTGCAACCGCTGCCAACCTGGCTGCGTTTGAAGAGCGTCGTGCCGAGCTGGAAAAAGCAGCAGCAGACAAAAAAGCTTCGGCCGAAACTCGCGCTGCCCAACTGGCTGAGCTGGAAGTGACTATCACTGCCACCGCCGGTGACGAAGGCAAGCTGTTCGGTTCGATCGGCACCCACGACATCGCTGATGCACTGACCGCCTCCGGCGTTGAAGTTGCGAAAAGCGAAGTTCGTCTGCCGAACGGCACCATCCGCAACGTAGGCGAATTCGACGTAGCCGTGCACCTGCACGCCGAAGTTGAAGCCACCGTACGCGTTGTAGTGGTAGCAGCTTAAGTCGCACCTAACTGACTGGCACCTCGTGTGCCAGGCGGTTAACATCGGGCACGATCCTGTTTACAGGTCGTGCCTTTTGTTTTTCTACACTCCCCTAATTCCAAGTGGCCATGAACGATATTTCAGCTCCTGAGCAATACGATCTGCAAACCGCTGCCCTGAAGGTGCCGCCGCATTCCATCGAGGCCGAACAGGCCGTGCTCGGTGGTTTGATGCTGGACAACAACGCCTGGGAACGCGTGCTGGATCAAGTCTCGGACGGTGACTTCTATCGCCATGACCACCGCCTGATTTTCCGCGCCATCGCCAAGCTGGCCGACTTGAACTCGCCGATTGACGTCGTGACCCTGGCCGAGCAATTGGACAAGGAAGGTCAGACCTCGCAAGTCGGTGGTCTCGGTTACCTTGGCGAACTGGCGAAAAACACCCCGTCGGTCGCCAACATCAAGGCCTATGCGCAGATCGTGCGTGCGCGGGCGACGTTGCGCCAGTTGATCGGCATCGCCACTGAAATCGCCGACAGCGCTTTCAACCCGGAAGGGCGTACGGCCGAAGAAATCCTCGATGAAGCCGAACGGCAGATCTTTCAAATCGCCGAAGCGCGCCCTAAAACCGGCGGCCCGGTCAGCGTCAACGACTTGCTGACCAAGGCCATCGACCGCATCGATACGCTGTTCAACACCGACAACGCGATTACCGGCTTGTCGACCGGTTACACCGACCTCGATGGCATGACCAGTGGCCTGCAGCCCTCCGACTTGATCATTGTGGCGGGTCGTCCGTCGATGGGTAAAACCACCTTCGCCATGAACCTGGTGGAAAACGCCGTACTGCGCAGCGAAAAAGCCGTACTGGTTTACTCCCTTGAGATGCCAGGTGAATCGCTGATCATGCGGATGCTCTCGTCGCTCGGGCGTATCGACCAGACCAAAGTGCGTGCCGGTCGCCTGGAAGACGACGATTGGCCGCGCCTGACCTCGGCCGTCAACCTGCTCAACGACCGCAAGCTGTTTATCGATGACACCGCCGGTATCAGCCCTTCGGAAATGCGCGCGCGTACCCGTCGCCTGGTGCGTGAACACGGCGATGTTGGCCTGATCATGATCGACTACCTGCAATTGATGCAGATCCCAGGCTCCGGCGGCGACAACCGTACCAACGAGATTTCCGAGATCTCGCGGTCGTTGAAGGCGCTCGCCAAGGAATTCAACTGCCCCGTTGTGGCGCTGTCCCAGCTCAACCGCTCCCTGGAGCAACGGCCCAATAAACGCCCGATCAACTCCGACTTGCGTGAATCCGGAGCGATCGAGCAGGATGCCGACGTCATCATGTTCGTGTATCGCGACGAGGTGTATCACCCGGAAACCGAGCACAAGGGCATCGCCGAGATCATCATCGGCAAGCAGCGTAACGGCCCGATCGGTACGACGCGCCTGGCGTTTATCGGCAAATACACCCGTTTCGAAAACCTTGCGCCGGGCAGTTATAACTTTGACGACGAATAGGTTTCAGTGCAGTGGACCAAACAACGCGCTGATCGTGGCCTCGTTGTATTGGTAGTTCCAGCGCAGTTCGGTGCCGGCGGCAATGTCCTCACTGGCAAAAAACGCCGACAGCGCCAGCGGTATCCGAGACTCATCGCCGACTTGGGTTTCTACCTCAAACCGCGCAGCTTCAACGTTGTACCCCGTTGAGGCTTGTCTGACCGGCTGCCCGTCTTCGTATTCGAAAATCGTGTTTATCCTGGACAGCACATTGTCCCCCGAAAGAGATGGCGGATAGTGGCCAGGCCTTGGGGGCATTCGCTGGATGTCCAGCAGATAAGGGTCCTTTCGAAAAGCTGCTACGGAGTTGGGGATCAACTCTCCGCCATAAACACCGAGCGCTTCACCTTTTTTTATCGGTTTTCTGGTGATCACGGTGGCTTGGCCGATCAGCGCTGACTCCTCGGGGAATTTTTGATGGGCCGGGCTGAATGGGGTGACTTCAAGTTTGTCCTCATAGAGTCGCGCCACATGTTCGTAGCCTTCCCACTGAATGTAAGGTTTCACCAGGTCACTGCTGAAGGTTTCATTGGTGGTGAGGGATTTGCTGCGGGTCTGCAGGCTCTTGATGCGCATCGGGCGCCCCTGCTGATCGCGCAACGGATACCGGCCATTGTTGGCGCGATCAAAAATGCGTCTATAGTTCTGGCTGAATTGATAGCTTCGCTGGGAGCGCATATGCCTGATTTCCTGCGCGGTAAACATCGCGGCCACCGTGCCCTCATCGGCTGAGTCATAGTCGCTGGAGGACTGTGCCGACTCAAACACATCACTCGACTCCATTTGGACCAGCAGCGGCACCTGCGACGATTGCATGCCGCCTGGCAGCGCGCCTTTGGTTGGGTCGATTTCCCAGCGTCCTGCCGCCGTTCTACGCAGGTAGGGCCTATAGGGCCTGAAGGGGCTGCGTGCGTCGATCAACTGCCAACCCAAGGCACCGAGTTTGATTTGGTAGTATTTCCCGTTGTCCTTTACGTAGTGCCGAGAGCTGCCATCAGACAGCGCAGGCGCTTGATAGATGGCGTCTTCAAGCCGTGTCAGTCCGGTTGGGGTGCTCGTTTGGGCTAACAACGGGTCCAGTGGTTGCCCGGCCGCGGTCGAGTGTGTGCTCGTCAAGACCTTGGCCCGAACGGCGGGAGGGCTGGTCGTGTGCGACAAGCTGGTTTGTTGAATGGCGTATTTAAGCGAGTCGGCGCCTGACTGCTCAAGCAGTGCAGCGCGTTCGGGGTCGGAAAGCGTTTGCTCCAGGGTGCCAGGCAGATCGTCGAGTGAATCCGAGGTTCGCCCTTCGGCATCCAGGCACGTGTACAGCTCGCCCTGACGCAACAGCGTGTGTTGAACACGTGCATCTGCGGGGCCGATGCTGCCGAGAAGCTCGCCTTCACGGCTCCCATCGTACACGTCGATCTTGTGCGAACTCGGCCAGCCGGGCAGTCGTTCGATGGTGTGCAGCGCCAGTGGTACGCTTTCCCGATCGCTCATCGAATCGAGGAAAACCCCCGACCAGGCACGCGATTCCCGGGCCGCCGCGGCGTATTGCTCGGCCTCCCAGCGCGGCAATGGCGCCAAGCGGTTATCCAACTGCAGGCTTTGCTGCTCGGCTGGGGACAGGCAGGCTTCCATTTCCTCGAGATGGCTTTTGGAAAGCTGCGGCATAAGCGCGCGAATTCTGATTTCGGTGGGCGTGATGGCTTTTTCACCGGGCGCAGTGAGCAGGCAAAGCAGTCGCTGTTTTTGTTGTTGCGCCTGGTTTTCCAAACGCATGGCGACATTTTCGACTTTGGTGAAGTAGTCGGGATACCAGTCGAGCAGCAGTTTGTTGAATTCAGCCTGAGGTATCCGTTCTTCGAGGGCGTGCAACAGCTCACCCTTTCTGAATCGCGCTTCACTGATCCTGATTTCAACGGTGCCCGTACCGTAGCTCATCACCACGTTTCGTTGCTCGCCGATAATCTTCAATACATGGTTGGCGGGCCATTCGGGGAGCGAGGTGAGCAGGTGGAACTGGATCAGCGGCGAGTGGGCGGTTACCGAAGTGCCTTCGGCGCGCTCCAGGTTGAAGTCATTGATTTCTTGCTCCAGGTTGAAGTGCTTGAGCGTGTCACGCAACAACGGCGGAGGGCGCAGCCTATGCTGGTGGACTTCGCGCAGGCCGGCCCGGTCGACGCCACCGAGCAGCAAGATCGGTTCCACCTTCGTTTGGGTGACAGTGGCCGCGTCCGGCCCCAGACGCTTGATCAGTTTAAGCGCGTCCCAGTCCCCAGGTGCTTCATGTGTTTGGCGCCAACTGCCGACGCCATTACTCAGGAGTGGCGGGCAATAAGCGTCTTGCACGCTTGGGTGTGACAGCTCCCATTGCGTGCCATCGGGGGCGCGTTGCACTGCATGCGGGTGATCATCGAGCTTCAAGTAATGCTGTTGCCCCTGCTTGTACAAGCCCTGGCTGTCGGCCACCCAGTGGCTGGGTAATGGGGCGGGATGGCGGTAAGGCGCAAGGTCGGGGTTCCATAAACGCCAGCCTTTGCCGCGCACCCGAACTTTCACCAGCCTGGCGCCGAAGCCGACTGTGCGGATGGCGCCGGCAGTGGCCACTGCCTGAGCGGCGGTGTCCAACACGTCGAGCAAGTCATTGAGTGCTTCATCGCTGTCGCCGCGACTCCATGCCGCCAAACCTTCATACACGGTGTTGAGCACCTGAGCCGCGGTGACCACCAATAGCACCTCGCCGACTATCGGAATAAATGAAGCGGCGAAAAACAGCGCTGACTTGCCCAGGTCGAGATACGCCTGCAGGCGTTTCTGCCGGCTCATCAGGTCCGCCTCCGCTGTGGGCACGGCCACGCTGCGCGCGTCACGCTTGATTTGAGCAATTCGCTGGCACGCAATCGCCTGGAACAGGTCTGCCTTAATCGCGGTCAGGCTGACCTCTGCGCCCAGCCTGGCGGGGTAGGTTTTACGGTTGGTTATCAGCTCGGGCGCGCCTACCACAGCCGGGGTCGCGCTTAGCAGGTTGCCTTGATGTTGCAGCGGCACAAGGTGCTTGAAGAAGGCCTGGTAATCGGCCGTTAGCAGGCGCTCTGCGAGCTTTTGCTGGAGCTCGTCCATGCTGGCGTGCTGACGAAATGGGCTGCTTGGGTCCTCGGGTGTGTAGAGCATCAGCGGGAGGCCGATGCTGGCTGCGTTAATCACCAGTACGTTGGGCAGCACCACGTTATTCAGCGTCAGGTGGCTGCAGGTTATTTCAAGGTGGGCGCCCGAGCGCTGCAGGCTGTGCAACTGCAAATGTTGCCGGGGCGTCAGTTGCTGACGCATACAGGCACTGTGCAGCGCGACGCCAAAGGCATGCTGCGCCTGCGCCCTGAACATTCCAAGCACGTGCGCGGCAGTACGCCCGTTGGCGTTAGCCTTTGCGGGTTCGAGTACGTTACCGATGTGTTTCAGGTAGTGGCTGCCGAGGTCCAGCGCACGACAGGTGCGGGCGAATGAGGTCGCAAGGATGGTGCATGGCACCTCGCCTGCTGTGGTGACATTGATAATGGCCGTGCCGGTTTCCATGCCGTCGACCTCTGCTTCCGACGCTTCGAAGTTCTGCAGGGCGGCTTCCAGTAGCGTCTGGCGGGTGGTTCTGGCGTGGCTCTTGATCAGGCCCAGCAAGTGAGAATTTTTCCATTCGCGCGACAAAATCGCGTTTTCATCCTCGATAAAGCCAAAGAACCACGCTTTAAGTGTCGCGCGCAGCAACGGGCGCGCAAACGTCTCGGGGCTTTGCAGTTCGTCGAGCAGCGCCTTGAGGTCGTGCCTGGATTGATTGCTGCTGATCAGGCTGCTGCGAAAATCCGCGCGCAATGGCGCGGGGGCCTGGCTCAGCCAGACCGGCAACTGGTCGTTGATAAAGGCTTGGTGGGCCACCAGCGGCGAAGCTGGCGGCGCGCAGTCGGTCGGTTCAGGTGTGTATGTGGTCATTGATCGGGCCATGCGGTGTCAGGGTTAATCGCCCCAGCCTACGCAGGCTGTTTTCGGTAAAGTATTAGCGCAATAGCCCCGCGCGGCAGCAGCGACAGGGATGGCAGAACCCCCTGTCGAGCGCTCGGCGTTAAAGCCGACCATTGCCGTCGGAATTGGTCAAAATTTGTGCTATATTCCGCGCCCGCGATTTTTCATCTCAACACCGGTCACCGTCATGCAAACAGCCAAGCCGTTATTTGACTATCCCAAGTACTGGGCCGAATGTTTCGGTCCTGCGCCATTCCTGCCGATGAGCAGGGAGGAGATGGATCAGCTTGGCTGGGATTCCTGCGACATCATCATCGTCACCGGTGATGCGTACGTGGATCACCCCTCGTTCGGCATGGCAATTATCGGCCGGCTGCTCGAGTCGCAGGGCTTTCGCGTCGGGATCATTGCCCAGCCGAACTGGCAGTCCAAAGACGACTTCATGAAGCTCGGCGAGCCGAACCTGTTCTTTGGCGTCGCGGCCGGCAACATGGACTCGATGATCAACCGCTACACCGCCGACAAAAAAATCCGTTCCGACGACGCCTACACCCCTGGCGGCATGGCCGGCAAACGCCCGGACCGCGCGAGCCTGGTGTACAGCCAGCGTTGCAAGGAAGCCTACAAGAACGTGCCGATCGTGCTCGGTGGCATTGAAGCCTCGCTGCGCCGGATCGCCCACTACGACTACTGGCAGGACCGTGTACGCAACTCGATCCTGATCGATGCCACCGCCGATATTCTGCTGTACGGCAACGCCGAGCGGGCCATCGTCGAAGTCGCCCAGCGTTTGTCGTGGGGCCACAAGATCGAAGACATCACCGACGTGCGCGGCACCGCGTTTATTCGCCGTGACACGCCAGCCGGCTGGTACGAAGTCGACTCCACGCGTATCGACCGCCCGGGCAAGGTCGACAAGATCATCAACCCGTACGTGAATACGCAAGACACCCAGGCCTGCGCGATCGAGCAGGAAAAAGGGCCGGTTGATGACCCGGAAGAAGCCAAGGTCGTACAGATCCTGGCCAGCCCGCGCATGACCCGCGACAAGACCGTGATTCGCCTGCCGTCGGTAGAAAAAGTGCGTGGCGATGCGGTGCTGTATGCCCACGCCAACCGCGTGTTGCACCTGGAAACCAACCCAGGCAACGCCCGCGCCCTGGTGCAAAAGCATGGTGAAGTGGACGTGTGGTTCAACCCGCCGCCCATCCCGATGACCACCGAAGAAATGGACTACGTGTTTGGCATGCCTTACGCACGTGTTCCACACCCGGTGTACGGCAAGGAAAAGATTCCGGCCTACGACATGATTCGCTTCTCGGTGAACATCATGCGTGGCTGCTTCGGCGGCTGCACCTTCTGCTCGATCACCGAGCACGAAGGCCGCATCATCCAGAACCGTTCCGAAGAGTCGATCATTCGCGAAATCGAAGAGATCCGCGACAAGGTGCCAGGCTTTACCGGCGTGATCTCCGACCTCGGCGGCCCGACTGCGAACATGTACCGCATCGCGTGCAAGAGCCCGGAAATCGAATCCGCGTGCCGCAAGCCGTCGTGCGTGTTCCCCGGCATCTGCCCGAACCTGAACACCGACCACTCGTCGTTGATTCAGTTGTACCGCAGTGCCCGTGCATTGCCGGGCGTGAAAAAAATTCTGATCGCTTCCGGCCTGCGCTACGACTTGGCCGTTGAGTCGCCGGAATACGTCAAAGAGTTGGTCACCCACCACGTTGGTGGTTACCTCAAGATCGCCCCGGAACACACCGAGGAAGGTCCGCTCAACCAGATGATGAAGCCGGGCATTGGCAGCTATGACAAGTTCAAGCGCATGTTCGAGAAGTACACCAAGGAAGCGGGTAAAGAGCAGTACCTGATCCCGTACTTCATCGCCGCCCACCCGGGCACCACCGATGAAGACATGATGAACCTGGCCCTGTGGCTCAAGGGCAACGGCTTCCGCGCCGACCAGGTGCAGGCGTTCTATCCGTCGCCGATGGCCACCGCCACCGCGATGTACCACTCGGGCAAGAACCCGCTGCGCAAGGTCACCTACAAGAGCGACGCGGTCACCATCGTCAAGAGCGAAGAGCAGCGCCGTTTGCACAAGGCGTTCCTGCGCTACCACGACCCGAAAGGCTGGCCGATGCTGCGCGAAGCATTGACCCGCATGGGCCGCGCCGACCTGATCGGGTCGGGCAAGGAGCAGTTGATTCCGCTGCACCAGCCAGCCACCGACAGCTACCAGAGCGCGCGTCGCAAAAATTCGACGCCGGCCGGCAGCCACAAGGTCGCCAAGGAAACCACCACCAAAATCCTCACCCAGCACACCGGTTTGCCACCGCGCGGCAGCGACGGCAGCAACCCGTGGGACAAACGCGAGCAAGCCAAGGCCGCCGCAATGGTGCGCAACAAGCAGGCCGCCAAGGAACGCACCGACGCGGCCAAGGGCAAAGGCAAGAAGCCAGCTCGCAAGCCTGTGGTGCCGCGTTGATCGTCGCCTGAACATGCCAAACGCCAGCCTCGTGCTGGCGTTTGGCTTTCCAGGCATTGCCTTTGCCACAACCTGTGGGAGGCGCTGTCGCGCGGCGGGTCTGGAGTACATAGCAGGCTTGCTTTCTGTGGGAGCGGGCTTGCTCGCGATTGCACTGTGTCAGATAAGTATTTTTCAACTGACACACCGCAATCGCGAGCAAGCCCGCTCCCACAGTTGACTGCATCGTGCTTGAGATCGGGGCCTTTTACACTGTGGTTCGCCCACCTGAGGCTTGCTCGTGCGGCGTCAGTTCAATCAACCCCATTTCAAGGAAGATCACCCCCAATGAATGAGCTGCCCGGCATTCGCAGTTTTCTATCGATGTATTTCCCGGTGTTCATCGGGGCGATCCTTTCGTCGGTGTTTACCCTGGCAACGGCGCTGCCGCTGTTTTTCGACAGTTACTTTCAACACCTCCCGTTGGCTGACAGCGCCAAGTATTCGTTTTTCGGTGGGCTCGCACTCACGCTGGTCGTCGTGCAGTGCAATTTCATGATCGCGCGCGGGTATCCGAACTGGGTGAGGCCGTTGGTAGCGCTATTGGTCCTGTGTGTTATGGGCGTAGTGCCCACCGTCACCCAAGGCGCAAGCCCTCTGGTGTATGCCGTGACCTTGCTGTTTCCGCTGCTGGCGCTGCTACTGCTCAACAGCAAACGCCACCGCGAAATGCGCCGCAAACTGCTCGAAGTACGCCACCTGCGCCAGGCCATAATCGCCGCGCACAAAGCCGGTTGACTGAGTAGATTCACCACCCGGCCTCACACGTGCGCCACAAATATGTGCAAGGCTTGCACCATTGCCGCAGCCAGGGTGCCGTTTTGGTGCTGTACTGCAGCGTGACTTACCTTAAAGCACAATGACCGCCGCTCTGGCATAAGTCTTGCGCGCGTTGTTTTCATGCCCTGGCTCGCAGGAGGCCGCCGTGTCGATTCATGTCGCGTTGCACCACGTTACGCATTACCGCTACGACCGCGCTGTCGAACTCGGCCCACAGATCGTGCGTTTGCGCCCGGCGGCCCACAGCCGTACGCGAATTTTGTCTTACGCGCTGAAAGTGCTGCCCGAGCAGCACTTCATCAATTGGCAGCAAGACCCACAGGGCAATTACCTGGCGCGCCTGGTGTTCCCCGAAAAGACCGACCAACTGCGCATTGAGGTCGACCTGGTCGCCGAGATGGCGGTGTTCAACCCGTTCGATTTTTTCCTTGAGCCCTATGCCGAAAACATCCCGTTCAGCTACGCCGCCGATGAGCAGCGCGAGCTGGCGCCGTATCTCGAAACCCTGCCGCTGACGCCGAAGTTTGCCGCCTATCTGGCCGGTATTGATCGCACGCCGTTGCCGGCGGTGGACTTTCTGGTGGGCCTCAACCAGCGCTTGGCGGCTGATATTGGTTACCTGATCCGCATGGAACCGGGCGTGCAAACCCCGGAATTCACCCTGGAAAACGCCTCGGGCTCCTGCCGTGATTCGGCGTGGTTGTTGGTGCAACTGCTGCGCAACCTGGGGTTGGCGGCGCGTTTTGTGTCCGGCTACCTGATCCAGTTGACCGCCGACGTCAAAGCCCTCGACGGCCCGTCCGGCACCGAGGTGGATTTCACCGACCTGCACGCCTGGTGCGAGGTGTATTTGCCCGGCGCGGGTTGGATCGGCCTGGACGCCACGTCCGGTCTGTTCGCCGGTGAAGGGCATATCCCGTTGGCGTGTAGCCCCGATCCCTCGTCTGCCGCCCCGATCAGTGGGCTGGTGGAGCCGTGCGGGTGCCAATTTACCCACGAAATGTCGGTTGAGCGCATTTGGGAAGCGCCACGGGTGACCAAGCCCTACACCGAAGACCAGTGGCTGGCGATTCAGGCCTTGGGTCGGCAGATTGACGGCGACCTGCTCAACGATGACGTGCGCCTGACCATGGGCGGCGAGCCGACCTTCGTTTCGATTGATGACCCCGACGGTGCCGAATGGAATACCGCCGCGCTGGGGCCAGACAAACGGCGCCTGTCCGCCGAGCTGTTCCAGCGCATGCGCCAGCACTACGCGCCCCAAGGCCTGGTGCACTTCGGCCAGGGCAAGTGGTACCCCGGCGAGCAACTGCCGCGCTGGTCGCTGAACTGCTACTGGCGCCGCGACGGCGTGCCGATCTGGCACAACAGCGCGCTGATCGCTGATGAACAACAGGATTACGGCGCCGACGGCGAGTTGGCTGGGCGCTTTTTGGCCAGCGTTGCCGAGCGCTTGAAGCTGCCGGCGCGCTTGGTATTTCCGGCCTTCGAAGACAACTTTTACTACCTGTGGCGCGAAGGCGCACTGCCACTGAACGTCAGCGCCCAAGACCCGCGCTTGAGCGATGAGCTGGAGCGCGAACGCCTGCGCAAAGTGTTCGGCCAAGGCCTGGATAAAGTCATCGGCCAAGTGCTGCCGCTGGCGCGCACCGCCGCCAATGACCGCTGGCAGAGTGGCCGCTGGTACTTGCGCGATAACCACTGCCGCTTGGTGCCGGGCGACTCGCCGCTGGGCTATCGCCTGCCGTTGGCCTCGCAGCCGTGGGTGACGGCGGCGGAGTACCCGTTTGTGCACCCCACCGACCCGAACCAGGACCAGCCGTCACTGCCGGGCACCGCGCAACTGCAAAGCCATGGCGAACCCGCGCCGAGCGATGAGCGCACGCCAACGCTGGACGAGTCCGCTGACTGGCTGACGCGCACCGCGTTGTGCGCCGAAGCTCGCGAAGGGCGGCTGTACGTGTTTATGCCGCCGCTGGAACGCGTCGAGGACTACCTCGAACTGGTCGCCGCCATCGAAGCGACCGCCGAAGAACTGCACTGCCCGTTGCTGCTGGAAGGCTACGAGCCGCCAGCCGACACGCGCCTGAGCAATTTTCGGGTGACGCCAGACCCCGGTGTGATCGAGGTTAACGTGCAGCCGTCCGCCACGTGGGACGAGTTGGTGGAACGCACCGAATTCCTCTACGAAGAAGCGCGGCAAACCCGCCTGACCACTGAAAAATTCATGATTGACGGCCGCCACACCGGCACCGGCGGCGGTAACCATTTTGTGCTGGGCGGCGCCACACCCAAGGACTCACCGTTCTTGCGGCGGCCCGACCTGCTGCGCAGTTTGATCAGCTATTGGCATAACCACCCGTCACTCTCGTACCTGTTTTCCGGGCTGTTTATCGGCCCCACTTCGCAGGCGCCGCGCGTGGACGAAGCGCGTAACGACGCGCTGTATGAGCTGGAGATTGCCTTCGCGCAAATGCCCGCGCCGGGCGAAGAGTGCCCGCCGTGGTTGGTGGACCGCTTGTTGCGCAACTTGCTGATCGACGTGACGGGCAACACACACCGCGCCGAATTCTGCGTCGACAAGCTCTACTCGCCCGACGGTGCGACCGGTCGCTTGGGCCTGCTGGAACTGCGCGCGTTTGAAATGCCGCCGCATGCGCGCATGAGCCTGACCCAGCAATTGCTGCTGCGCGCCTTGGTCGCACGCTTTTGGCGGGAGCCGTACGCGCCGCCGAAACTGGCGCGCTGGGGCACCGAGCTGCACGACCGCTTTTTGTTGCCGCACTTTATCGAGCAGGATTTTGCCGATGTGATCGCCGAACTCAACGCCGCCGGCTACCCGCTGCGCGCCGAATGGTTTGCCGCGCACTTGGAGTTCCGCTTCCCCAAAGTCGGCGATTACGCGGTCAGCGGTATCGAACTGGAGCTGCGCCAAGCGCTGGAGCCTTGGCACGTACTGGGCGAGGAGGGCGCGGTGGGCGGCACGGTGCGCTATGTGGATTCGTCGCTGGAGCGCTTGCAGGTGAAACTCAGCGGGCTGCCGCCGCAGCGTTATCTGCTGACCTGCAACGGCATCCCGGTGCCGCTGCACGCCACCGGCCGGGTGGGCGAGTTTGTCGCCGGCGTGCGTTACCGCGCCTGGCAACCGGCGAATTGCCTGCAGCCGACGATCGAGGTGCACGCGCCGTTGGTGTTCGATGTGCTTGATACCTGGATGCAACGCTCGCTGGGCGGCTGCCAATACCACGTGGCCCATCCGGGCGGGCGCAATTACGACAGCCTGCCGGTGAACGCCAATGAAGCCGAAAGTCGGCGCATGGCGCGGTTTTTCCGTGTCGGCCACACACCCGGCAAGCTCAGCGTTCCCACGGTGGTCATTAACGATGAATTGCCGATGACCCTGGATTTGCGGCGTTTCCCCAATAAAAATGACTAAACACAATCCAAAATGTGGGAGTAGGCAAGCCTTCTCCCACACTAGATTGCAGTGAATTTGAATTACACTGAGCCCCTTTGCCCCCGCCGAGCGTTCCATGCCCGACTTGCTCGACCAATACCCGCTGACCGCGGGCACTTATCACGAATTGCTGGACGACAGCGGCGCGGTGCGTGCTCATTGGCAGCGCTTGCTTGATCACCTGCAACGCAGCACACCCGCGCAGTTGGCCCAACGCCAGGCGCTGCTGACCCGGCAGATTCAGGAAAACGGCGTGACCTACAACGTCTACGCCGACCCCAAAGGCGCCGACCGCCCGTGGGAGCTGGATTTGCTGCCGCACGTGCTGGCCTTTGAAGAGTGGCAGCACCTGTCGGCGGGCATCGCCCAGCGTGCGCGCCTGCTGAACGCGGTATTGGCCGACCTGTATGGCCCACAGCGCTTGATCAAAGCGGGTTTGCTGCCAGCTGAATTGGTGTTCGGGCATAACAATTTTTTGTGGCCATGCCAGGGTATTCAGCCGCCTGACGGTGCGTTTCTGCACCTGTATGCGGTGGACCTTGCGCGCACGCCGGATGGCCGCTGGTGGGTCACCGCCGACCGTACTCAGGCGCCGTCGGGCGCCGGTTATGCGCTGGAAAACCGCACCATCGTGTCGCGCGCGTTCCCGGATTTGTACCGCGATTTGCAGGTGCAGCACCTCACCGGGTTCTTCCGCACGCTGCAGGAAACCCTTGCCCGTCAGGCGCCCGGCGACGACCAGCCGCCGCTGATCGTGCTGCTCACGCCGGGGCGTTTCAACGAAAGCTATTTTGAACACCTGTACCTCGCGCGCCAGCTCGGTTACCCGTTGGTCGAAGGCGGCGACCTGACCGTGCGCGACAGCACCGTGTTCCTCAAAACCCTCAGTGGTTTGCGCCGCGTGCACGCGATCATGCGACGCCTGGACGACGATTTTTGCGACCCGCTGGAGCTGCGCACCGACTCTGCCCTCGGCGTGCCGGGCCTGCTCGATGCGGTGCGCCAAGGCAATGTGCTGGTGGCGAATGCCTTAGGCAGTGGCGTGCTGGAGTCGCCCGGGTTACTCGGCTTTTTGCCGAAGATCAACCAGTTCCTGTTCGGCGAAGATTTGATTCTGCCGTCGATCGCAACCTGGTGGTGTGGCGAGGCGCCGGTGCTGGCCGAGGCCTTGGAAAAGCTGCCTGAGTTGCTGATCAAACCGGCCTTTTCGTCGCAAAGTTTTACGCCGGTATTCGGCCGTGACTTGAACCATGAACAGCGTCAGGCGCTGGCCGAGCGCATGCGCGCGCGGCCTTATGCGTATGTTGCCCAAGAGCTGGCGCAATTGTCGCAGGCGCCGGTGTGGCACACCGTCGATGACCATTTGCAACACCGCGCCATCGGCATGCGGGTGTACGCGGTGGCCAGTGACCAGGGCTACCGCGTGCTGCCCGGCGGCTTGACCCGCGTGGCGGCCGAGGCGGATGCCGAAGTGGTGTCGATGCAACGCGGCGGCGCCAGCAAAGACACGTGGGTGCTCGGCGAGCGCGCAGCCGCCGGTGAGCAGTGGCGCGCGCAGCGGCCGATTGGCGCGCATGACCTGGTGCGCCGCGACCCGTACCTGCCGTCGCGCGTGGTCGAGAACCTGTTTTGGTTTGGCCGTTACTGCGAGCGCTGCGATGACAGCGCGCGCTGGCTGCGCATCGTGCTGGCGCGGTATGTCGACGGTGACGACCCGCTGGCGTTGCAGGCCGCTGTCGAACTGGGTGAAAACCTGCGCTTGCTGCCCGAGGAAGGCGAGTTACCCGAGCGCCTGCTCGCCGCCTTGCTGGGGGATGACTGGCCGTCGAGCCTGCGCGCCAACCTGCAACGTTTGCAATGGGCGGCGTCGCAGGTACGTGGCAAGTTATCCCGCGAAAACTGGCAGGCGTTGGTCGAGCTGCAACGCGAAGCCCTGGAGCTGGAACGCGAAACCGCCGACTTCGGCGAGCTGCTGGATTTTCTCAACCGCTTGGTGATGTCCCTGGCTGCGCTGTCCGGGTTTGCCCTCGACGACATGACCCGTGACGAAGGCTGGCGCTTTTTGATGATGGGCCGGCGTATCGAGCGCCTGCAGTTTCTCAGCAGCAGCCTCGCGGCGTTCCTGCGTGGCGTGGCCGTGTTTGATCAGGCCGGGCTTGAGTGGTTGCTTGAGCTGGGCAACAGCAGCATCACCTATCGCTCGCGTTACCTGGCCGTGCCGCAGTTGATTCCAGTGCTCGACTTGTTGTTGCTGGATGAGCAGAACCCGCACGCGGTGCTGTTCCAGTTGAAACTGGTGAGCCGCACCCTGCGTCGCCTCAACGATGACTTTGCTGTGCCGCGGGAAACCGGCCTGGCACCGTTGGTGGAGCGTTTGGCGCGCTTCGACCTGAGCTGCCTGGAGAACTCGCTGTTTGGCGAGCCCAGCGTGCGTGCCGCGCTGGATGGCCTGGCTGACCTGCTGCAAGCGGTCGCCAATGAGAGTGGGCAAGTTTCGGATCGCCTGGCGTTGCGCCACTTTGCCCATGTGGATGATGTCAGCCAGCAAACGGTGTCGCTGTGATGAGTGCGCGTTACCAGATTTTCCACGACACCCATTACCACTACGACAGCCCGGTGTCGCTGGCGCAGCAACTGGCGCACCTGTGGCCAAGGCCCTGCGCCTGGCAGCGGTGCACGTCGCAGCAGTTGGAGATCAGCCCGCAGCCGTCTTCGCGGCGTGATGAACTGGATGTGTTCGGCAACCCGATCACCCGCCTGGCGTTCGAGCGGCCGCATGATGAATTGTTGGTAAACGCCGGGCTGACCGTCGAAGTGCTGGCGCGGACTGCCCTGGATTTTCGCCAGTCACCGCCTTGGGACCAGACGCGCGACAGCCTCGCCTACAGTAGCCAGCCACTCTCGGCAGAGCTGATCGAAGCGTGCCGCTATCGCTTCGAATCGCCCTACGTGCACCTGAAACAAATCTTCGTCGAATTCTCCGAAAGTTGTTTTCCACCCGGCGCGCCGCTGTTGCTGGGCGTACAGGCATTGATGCAGAAAATTTTCAGCGAATTCACCTTCGATGCCGAAGCCACCCAAGTCGCCACGCCCCTGGTGGAAGTGCTGGAGCGCCGACGCGGCGTGTGCCAGGACTTCGCCCACCTGATGCTCGCGTGTGTGCGTTCGCGCGGCCTGGCGGCACGCTATATCAGTGGTTACTTGCTAACCCAGCCACCGCCCGGCCAGCCACGGCTGATCGGTGCCGATGCGTCCCACGCGTGGGTCTCGGTGTATTGCCCGGTGTCGGGCTGGGTGGATTTTGACCCGACCAACAATGTGCAGCCCGCACTCGAACACATCACCCTGGCCTGGGGCCGGGACTTCTCGGATGTTTCGCCATTGCGCGGGGTGATTCTGGGAGGCGGCAACCACGACCCGGAAGTGCGGGTAACGGTGATGCCACTGGAGTAACGCAAGGATCGTTCCCACGCGCTGCGTGGGAATGCCTGCTGTGACGCTCTGCGCCACTAATGCGCAGGCTTCGAGCCTTACTGTGCGCCGTGACGCGACGCGTGCGCGGCGGCATTCCCACAGGGCGTAGGAACCCTCAAATTATTCGGCCGGGGTTTTCGGTGTTTCGGTGTCGTCAGATGCCACTTCACCTTTACCTTCTGCATCCGGGTTCAGTGCGCCGGTTTCTTCATCCACAGCGGCTTTTTTGCGTTGCAGTTTTTCCTCTTTCTTCTGTTCCTTGGCCAAGTCTCTCTGACGTTTGGCGAAGGAGTAATTAGGTTTGGCCATGGGCGATCCTCTAGGGTCGAAGGTGAGGGTGGGCGGCGCGCAGCTGCCTTGGGTCGCTATGGTAGCAGCTTAGCAACGCACTTGGGCCTCACTTACCGCACGCGTAGGCAGCCAGCAGGCCGTTGAACAGATGGTTAAGGTGCATGGCAGACGCTCCGGTGGGTGACGCGCTGATCATAAGCGGGTCGCCGAAGGTTGGCTGGTAGATTGTGTTGATCAGTCTGATAGCCTAAAGTTGTATACAATCTGTTGATACAGATCATAAGAATTCAAGCCTGCTTGAGGCAACCTCATCACACTACGTTATTTTAAACCCTGCCTTGGAGATTCACATGTTTGCCAAACTCGTTGCTGTTTCCCTGCTGACTCTGGCGAGCGGCCAGTTGCTTGCCGCAGAGTGCACGGTCACCGTCGACTCCACCGACCAAATGTCCTTTAACACCAAGGCCATTGAAATCGACAAAAGCTGCAAGACGTTCACCGTTGAGTTGACTCATTCCGGCAGCTTGCCGAAGAACGTCATGGGCCATAACTGGGTGCTGAGCAGCGCCGCCGACATGCCTGGCATCGCCAGCGACGGTATGGCTGCGGGTATCGACAAAAGCTACCTGAAAGACGGCGACAGCCGCATCATTGCGCACACTAAAATCATTGGCGCGGGTGAGAAAGATTCCGTGACCTTTGATGTGTCGAAGCTGGTTGCCGGTACGGATTACGCGTTCTTCTGCTCGTTCCCGGGGCACATCTCGATGATGAAAGGCACGGTGACCGTTAAGTAAGACCGCGTTATCGTTCATCGCGAGCAAGCCCGCTCCCACATTTTGACCGTATTCCTGCAGGGGAACCGGGCCACCTGTGGGAGGGGCTTGCTCCCACATTTTGACCGCATTCCTGCAGGGGAACCGGGCCACCTGTTGGGGGGGGGGCTTGCTCCCACATTTTGACCGCATTCCTGCAGGGGAGCCGGGCCAAATGTGGGAGGGGGCTTGCTCCCGATAGCAATCTACCCGTCACCTTGCTCAGCTCAGGGGGCGAACGGCATCAGTCGCTTGTGCTCGGTCTTGCGGTAAGTCTCACAAATAATCCTGAACGCTTCCTCGCGCACTGGCTGACCGTGCAAGAAGGCATCGATCTCGGCGTAGGTCACGCCATGCGAGGCTTCGTCGGGCTTGCCCGGTGACAGGTCTTCCAGGTCCGCTGTCGGCACTTTTTCTACCAGCGATTCCGGCGCACCAAAGTGTCGGGCAATCGAGCGCACCTGGTTTTTCACCAAACCGCTCAAGGGCGCAAGGTCACAGGCGCCATCACCGAACTTGGTGAAAAAGCCCATCACGGCTTCCGCCGCATGGTCAGTGCCAACCACCAAACCACCGGCAGCCCCTGCGATGGTGTACTGCGCCACCATGCGCATGCGCGCCTTGGTATTGCCCAGCACAAAATCACGCGACACCGCCGCCTTGCCCTCAAACGCCGACACTTCATTGGCCAGGGCTTTCACCGCTGGGCCGATGTTCACGGTGTGGCGCTCGTCCGGCTCGATAAAATCCACCGACGCCTGGGCATCAATTTCATCGAGCTGGGTTTGATAGGGCAAACGCACGGCGATAAAACGGTAGGCCTCATCGCCGGTACTGGCGCGCAATTCTTGCATTGCACGTTGCGCCAGCAGGCCTGCGGTCAGCGAGTCGACGCCGCCGCTGATGCCCAGCACCAAGGTCTTGAGCCCGGAATTACGCAGGCAGTCCTGAATAAAGGCCACGCGGCGAGCAACCTCAGCCTCAAGGTCCGCCTGGTCGTTGAACGGTGCTTGCACCTTGAGCTGCTGCGCAATCTCACGCTGTACGGCTTGCATGATTCACTCCTTGCTGGAAAGGGCAGGTACTTTAAAAACGTGGCGCAAATAGGCGACGAAATTCGGGTCGGTGCAATGGGTCTTGCCCGCCTCATCGGAGATTTTCGCCACCGGCTGGCCATTGCAGGCCGTCATTTTAAGCACGATGCTCATCGGTTCAACACCTGGAATGTCACAGGTCAGGTTGGTGCCGATGCCGAAACTCACATTGATCCGACCACGCAGCGCGCGGAAAATCTCCAGGGCCTTGGGCAGCGACAGGCTGTCGGAGAACACCAAGGTCTTGCTCATCGGCTCGATGCCCAGCTTGTGGTAGTGCGCGATGGCTTTTTCGGCCCACTGTATCGGGTCACCGGAGTCGTGGCGCAGGCCGTCGAACAGCTTGGCGAAGTACAAATCGAAGTCGCCCAAAAAGGCGTCGGTGGTGATGCAATCGGTCAGGGCGATGCCCAGCAGGCCACGGTATTCGCGCACCCAGCAATCGAGGGCGGCGATTTGGCTGTCGATCAGGCGCGGGCCAAGTTGCTGGTGGGCCATGATCCATTCATGCGCCATGGTACCCAGCGGCTTCATATCGAACTCGCGGGCCAGGTGCACGTTGCTGGTGCCGACAAAGCGCCCGGGGAAGTCGTGCTTGAGCACGCTCACCACCTCTTCCTGAACCCGGTACGAGAAGCGCCGGCGCGTGCCGAAATCGGCCACTTGCAGCTCCGAGAGCTCATCGCTACTGGCGTTTGCGGTCAGCCAGTCAAACTTGCGATACAACTGCTCGCGAGCTTGTTCAAGGATCACGGTTTGGTAGCGGTAGCGGTTACGCACTTCGCTGACGATGGCCAGCATCGGCACTTCAAACAGGATCACATGCAGCCACGGCCCGCGCAGGCGGATAAACAGCTCGCCGTTTTCGATGCCGGTTTGCACATAACGCAGGTTGAAGCGAAACAGCCCGAGGAAGCGCAGAAAATCCGGCTTCATAAAGCTGATGCGTTCGAGGAAATTCAGTTGGTCCGGGCTCAGGCTCAGCTCGGCAAGGCGCTCGATCTGGTAGCGGATCTCCGCCAGGTACGGGCGCAGGTCCTCACTGTTGCGGCAACGAAACTCCCATTCAACTTCCACGTTCGGGTAGTTGTGCAGCACCGCCTGCATCATGGTCAGCTTGTAGAAGTCGGTGTCGAGCAGGTTCTGCACGATGCGATCGGCAAACACACTCTCGCTCATAACGGGAATCTCCAGACGGGTCGGCGATGGGCGCCGACCTTTACGCACAATTAAGGAATGGCGCTAGTGGCGCATAGACCTGTGGGGTTTTGCCAGCGATTTTTTATTTTGGGATTTTTGCTGCAGCCACTGAAGCCATCGGGAGCAAGCCCCCTCCCACATTTTGGTTTGTGAACACATTCAAACTGTGGGAGCAAGCCCCCTCCCACATTTTGGTTTGTGAACACATTCAAACTGTGGGAGCAGCTCCCTCCCACATTTTGGTTTGTGAACACATTCAAACTGTGGGAGCAAGCCCCCTCTCACATTTTGGTTTGTGAACACATTCAAACTGTGGGAGGGGGCTTGCTCCCGATGACGGTAGTTCAGTCACTCAATAACCTGCTCCATCATCCACCTCACAAAATCGCGCACCTTGGGCACTTCCGCCGAATGCTCGGGGTAGGCCAGGTAATACGCATCCTGGCTCGGCAACGCATGCTGCCAGGGAATCACCAGCTTACCCTCGGCCAGTTCCTCTTCCACCAGAAACCTTGGCAGCAACGCCACGCCGCAGCCCACTTGCGCCGCACGGATGCACATATAGACGGTGTCGAATCGCGGCCCATGGTAGCTGTGCTCGGTGTGCAAACCCTGGCTGGCGAACCAGTCATGCCAACCCTGTGGTCGTGAGGCGTTTTGCAGCAGCACCAGTTCGCTCAATTGCGTGGGGTCGCTGAACGGCTGCGCGGGCAGGCTCTCGGGCGCACACACCGGCACCAGTTCTTCGCTGAACAGTTTCAGGCTTTCGGTGCCAGGCCGTGAGCCCTGGCCGAAGTAGAAGGCCATGTCGGCCTTGCCTTGCAGCAGCTCATCGGGTGCCTGTTCATTGCACAGGTCGAGGTGGATGTGCGGGTGCCGCAAGCGCCAGCCCTTGAGGCGCGGCACCAGCCAGCGTGCGCCGAAGGTGTAGGGCGTGGACACGCGCAGCACTTCGGTCTCGCCGCCATAGGAGCGCAGGTAATGCGTGGACATCTCGACCTGCGTAAGAATTTTGCGCACTTCCACCAGGTACAAATCGCCCGCCGGGGTCATCTGCAAGCGGCGGCGCACCCGGCGAAACAGCAGGTGTTGTAGCAATTCTTCCAACTGCGCCACTTGCTTGCTCACGGCGCTTTGCGTGAGGTTCAGTTCCTCGGCGGCGCGTGTGAAGCTCAGGTGGCGGCTGGCGGCCTCGAAACACTGCAGGGCGGTGATTGAGGGCAAATGTCTTCGGTTGAGCACGGCATGCCTCTTTTTATTCTTTGCATGAATAAACGGAATGATATCTCGCCTAATCGTCGTTTGTTGGCACGTCTTCTGCCAGCTAAAAATAAACCCACGGATCGTCGTGTGGGCCGCGGCGCAATTTTTTCTGTATAGATTGAAGGAGTGACCCATGGTTGCCGCATTGCTTGACCGTCTCGGGATTGACCCGGCGCTGTACCAGTCGGGTAAACACCCTGTGCATTCGCCGATTGATGGCAGCGTGATCGGCAACGTGCACTGGGAAGGTGCCGCCGAGGTGGAGCAGCAGGTCAGTCGCGCCGAGCATGCATTCGACGCTTGGCGCAAGGTGCCGGCTCCGCGACGCGGCGAGTTGGTGCGTCAGCTCGGCGACGTGCTACGCGAATATAAGGCCGACCTGGGCGAATTGGTGTCGTGGGAAGCCGGCAAGATCACTCAGGAAGGCTTGGGTGAAGTGCAGGAAATGATCGACATCTGCGACTTCGCCGTCGGCCTGTCCCGTCAGTTGTACGGCTTGACCATCGCCTCCGAACGCCCTGGCCACCATATGCGTGAAACCTGGCACCCACTGGGCGTGGTCGGCGTGATCAGCGCGTTCAACTTTCCGGTCGCGGTGTGGGCGTGGAACACCACGCTGGCGCTGGTCTGCGGCAACGCGGTCATCTGGAAACCGTCGGAAAAAACCCCACTCACCGCGCTGGCCTGCCAGGCGCTGTTCGAGCGTGTGTTGAAAAACTTCAAGGACGCGCCCGAGTACCTCAGCCAAGTGGTCATCGGCGGCCGTGACGCTGGCGCAGCACTCGTAGATGACCCGCGTGTGGCCCTGATCAGCGCCACCGGCAGCACCCGCATGGGCCGCGAAGTGGCGCCCAAAGTGGCCGCACGTTTTGCCCGCAGCATTCTGGAGCTGGGCGGCAACAACGCGATGATCCTCGGCCCCAGCGCTGATTTGGACATGGCCGTGCGCGCCATCCTGTTCAGCGCCGTCGGCACCGCCGGCCAGCGTTGCACCAGCCTGCGCCGGTTGATCGCGCACGCGTCGGTCAAGGATGAAATCCTCACCCGGCTGAAAGCTGCGTACGCCAAAGTGCGCATTGGCCACCCGCTGGAAGGCAATCTGGTCGGCCCGCTGATCGACAAGCACGGCTTCGAGACTATGCAGGACGCCCTGGAACAAGCGTTGAGCGAAGGTGGCAAGGTGTTCGGCGGCAAGCGTCAGTTGGCAGATAAATTCCCGAACGCCTACTACGTATCGCCAGCGATTGTGGAAATGCCCGAGCAAAGCGAGGTGGTGTGCACGGAAACCTTCGCGCCGATTTTGTATGTGATCGGCTACACCGACTTCAGCGAAGCGCTGCGCCTGAACAATGCCGTGCCGCAAGGCCTGTCGTCGTGCATCTTCACCACGGATGTGCGCGAGGCGGAGCAGTTCATGTCGGCGGTGGGCAGTGACTGCGGCATCGCCAACGTCAACATCGGCCCGAGCGGCGCGGAAATCGGTGGTGCGTTCGGCGGTGAGAAAGAGACCGGTGGCGGGCGCGAGTCGGGTTCGGACGCGTGGCGCGGGTACATGCGTCGCCAGACCAATACCGTGAACTACTCGCTGGAATTACCCTTGGCGCAGGGCATTACCTTCGACTGAGGTTGCTGAGGTTACTGAGGTCAATGTGAGAGGGGGCTTGCTCCCGATTGCGGTGTGCCAGTCAACAGAGATACAACTGACACACCGCCATCGGGAGCCAGCCCCCTCCCACAGTTGATCGGGTTGGTCATTAACAATAACAGTTGTTTGTTGGGTCCTCTGCGGAGTCTGGCAATGCGCTTACGCGAAGCATGTTTGTGGGAACAACTCACCCCCGGCCGCCCGGACCGTGCTGCGCTTAACGGCGAGGTGAAGGTTGATGTGTGCGTGATCGGCGCCGGCATCACCGGCCTCTCGGCGGCGATTCATTTGCTTGAGCAGGGCAAAAGCGTCGCCGTGCTTGAAGCGCATCGCACCGGGCATGGCGGTTCGGGGCGCAACGTCGGGCTGGTTAACGCGGGCCTGTGGATTCCCCCGGACGAGATCGAGGCCGGTTTCGGCGAAGTGGTCGGCAGCCAGCTCAACCGCATGCTGGGTGCGGCACCGTCTTTGGTGTTCAGCCTGATCGACAAATACAGCATCGATTGCCAATTGCGCCGCGAGGGCACCTTGCACATGGCGCACAACGCGCGTGGCGAGGCGGATTTACGCAGCCGTGAAGCACAATGGAAGCGCCGTGGCGCGCCGGTTGAATTGCTCACCGGCCAAGCCTGCGAGCAAGCCACCGGCACCCAAAAGATCGCCGCCGCCTTGCTCGACCGGCGCGCCGGCACCTTGAACCCGATGGCCTACACCTGTGGTTTGGCGAGTGCTGCCGCCGGTCTTGGCGGGCAACTGTTCGACCATTCCCCGGTCACCCAGCTTGAACGCCAGGGTTCACTCTGGTCGGTGCAAACCGCGCAAGGTTCGGTGCAGGCGGCGCACGTGGTGATCGCCTCAAACGCCTACACCGAAGGCGAATGGACCGAACTGCGGCGCAATTTTTTCCCCGGTTATTACTATCAGGTCGCCTCGGCGCCGCTGACCGGCGACGCCGCCCAACAGGTGCTTCCCGGCGGGCAGGGCTCATGGGACACGCGCCAAGTACTCAGCAGCATCCGCCGCGATGCCGATGGCCGCCTGTTGCTCGGCAGTTTGGGCAACGGTAACCAAAAACCGGCGTGGTTCCTCAAGGCGTGGGCCGATAGGGTGCAGCAGCATTACTTCCCCTACCTCAAAGCGGTGCAATGGGAATACACCTGGACCGGCTGCATCGCCTTTACCCCGGATCACCTGATGCGCCTGTTTGAACCGGCACCGGGCCTGTTGGCGGTTACAGGCTATAACGGGCGTGGCGTGACCACCGGCAGCGTGGTGGGCAAGGCATTCGCTGATTATGTGTGTGACCAGAATGCCCAGGCGTTGCCGATTCCCTTTGCACCGATGCAGCCGCTGGCCAGCCCAGGCCTGCGCAGTTGCCTGTATGAAGCTGGGTTTTCGCTGTATCACGCCGGGCAATGCCTGCGGATCGTTATCTGATCAGCGAAAGGCGGGTTTTTCTTAGCAGGCTACTCATCTGTATTGGTGCGAGTTGTAGCAATCACGCACTGTAAATGTGCAGTTCCGTTACGCCCGTTGTTACACGTGCAGGAGCTGTCGTTTATTCGTCTGGTCGCGGGTGCGACCTGTCAGGGTTATACCTTTTTAAGTCTTGGGTTGCACCTGCGCGAGCCAGGCGGTTGCACGTGCAGCCAAAAGGAGGTGCCGAGCCCTGAATAATAATGACACCGTGTCTTTTTGAAGAATAAAAACGTAATGGCACGCGCCTTGCTCTGAGCTTTGAGTGAAGGGTTGAACACAAGTCGTTGTGCCAATAATCAAAAATATCGGAGCACCACTCATGTCCCAGACGTTTTACAAGAAAGGTTTTCTGGCCCTCGCCGTTGCCGCGGCGTTGGGTGTTTCTACGTTTGTTCAAGCTGATGTGAAGATTGGCGTTGCGGGGCCGATGACCGGCGCCAACGCGGCTTTCGGTGAGCAGTACATGAAAGGTGCCCAAGCGGCAGCCGATGTGATCAACAAGGCAGGCGGCATCAACGGCGAGCAGATCAAGCTGGTCGCCGGCGATGACGCCTGTGAGCCCAAGCAAGCGGTGGCCGTGGCCAACCGCCTGGTCGACCAGGAGAAGGTGATCGGCGTGGTCGGCCACTTCTGCTCCTCGAACACCATTCCAGCCTCTGAAGTGTACAGCGACGCGGGCGTGATCATGATCACCCCGGGCTCCACCAACCCGACAGTCACCGAGCGCGGCCTGTCGGCGGTGTTCCGCATGTGCGGGCGTGATGACCAGCAAGGCATCGTCGCCGGTGACTACATCGTCGACGTGCTCAAAGGCAAAAAAATTGCGGTAATCAACGACAAAGACACCTACGGCAAAGGCTTGGCTGACGCCACCTCAGCCCAGTTGACCAAGCGCGGCGTCAAGCCGGTGCTGGAAGAAGGCCTGACCCGTGGCGAGAAAGACTTCAGCGCCCTGGTCACCAAGATCCGCTCCGTAGGGGCTGACGTGGTTTACTTCGGCGGCCTGCACCCGGAAGCCGGCCCGTTGGTTCGCCAACTGCGTGAAGCTGGCCTGAAAGACGTCAAGTTCATGTCGGATGACGGCGTGGTTACCGACGAACTGGTCGCGACCGCCGGTGGCAAACAGTACGTGGATGGCGTGTACATGACTTTCGGCGCCGACCCGCGCCTGCTGCCAGACAGCAAAACCGTCGTGGAAGAATTCAAGAAGAGCGGCTACGAGCCTGAAGGCTACACCTTGTACGCCTACGCCTCGGTTCAGGCACTTGCGGCCGGCTTCAACGGCGCCAAGAACAACAAAGGCGAAGACGCCGCCAAGTGGCTCAAGGCTAACCCGGTGAAAACCGTGATGGGTGAAAAAGCCTGGGATTCCAAGGGTGACCTGAAAATCTCCGACTACGTGGTTTACCAGTGGGACAAAGACGGCAAATACCACCAGCTGGAAAAGCAGAAGTAAGCCTGAGCGCCACATAACCCCTGTGTGAGTGGCGCTGTGATCGATCTCTGTTTTTTCCTCCAGAAGGGCCGCACACCCACGGGTGTGCAGGCTCTCACCGCGTGAGATTGCGTTATGGATGGTATTTTCCTGCAGCAACTGGTCAATGGCCTGACCCTCGGGTCGGTCTATGGCCTGATCGCCATCGGCTATACAATGGTCTATGGCATCATTGGCATGATCAACTTCGCCCACGGCGAGGTTTATATGATTTCCGCTTACCTGGCGGCGATCAGTCTGGCACTGCTGGCTTACTTCGGCATCGAATCCTTCCCGCTGCTCATTCTCGGCACCCTGGTGTTCACGGTGGTTGTCACCGGCGTTTACGGCTGGGTCATTGAACGTGTCGCCTACAAACCGCTGCGCAACTCCACCCGATTGGCACCGCTGATCAGCGCCATCGGTATTTCGCTGATCCTGCAGAACTACGCGCAAATCGCCCAAGGCGCCAAGCAACAAGGTATTCCAACCCTGCTGGCGGGCGCCTGGCGTGTCGATATTGGCAGCGGCTTCGTGCAGTTGACCTACACCAAGGTGTTTATTCTGGTGGCCGCGTTTCTCGGCATGGGGCTGCTGACCTACATCATCAAGTACACCAAGCTCGGCCGCATGTGCCGCGCGACCCAGCAAGACCGCAAGATGGCGTCGATCCTCGGTATCAACACCGACCGCGTGATCTCCTACGTGTTTGTCATCGGCGCCGCCATGGCCGCGCTGGCCGGTGTGCTGATCACCCTCAATTACGGCACGTTCGACTTTTACGCAGGCTTCATCATCGGCATCAAGGCGTTTACCGCAGCGGTACTCGGCGGCATCGGTTCCCTGCCTGGGGCCATGTTGGGCGGGATTATCCTGGGTATCTCCGAGTCGTTGTTCGCGGGGATGATCAACTCTGACTACAAAGACGTGTTCAGTTTCTCGCTGCTGGTGGTGATTCTGATTTTCCGTCCTCAGGGCCTGCTGGGTCGCCCGCTCGTGGCTAAGGTGTAAACATGTCTGCTGCCAAACCTATTGATATCAAGAAGAGTGTGGTCGATACGGTCTTAGCCGGGCTGATAGCGCTGATCGTATTCGGGCCAATTGTCGGCGTGGTGCTCGACGGTTACAGCTTTAACCTGCAACCTGCGCGTGTGGCTGCCCTGGTTGCGATTGTGATGGTCGGCCGCTTCGCCATGAGCCTGTTCCTGCAAACCCCCAAGGGCCTGAAAGTGCTGCAGGGCTTTGAAAGCAGTGGCTCGGGCGTGCACGTGCTGGCGCCGGACTACAAATCGCGCCTGCGCTGGATCATCCCGGCGCTGATCGTGATTGCTATCGTGTTCCCGATCTTCGCCAACAAGTACCTGTTAACCGTGGTGATCCTCGGGCTGATCTACGTGTTGCTCGGCTTGGGCCTGAACATTGTGGTGGGCCTGGCCGGTTTGCTCGACCTCGGTTACGTGGCGTTCTATGCGATTGGCGCCTACGGCCTTGCGCTGGGTTACCAATACCTCGGCCTTGGGTTCTGGACGGTGTTGCCGTTGGCCGCCATCGCGGCGGCGCTGGCGGGCTGCATACTTGGCTTCCCGGTACTGCGAATGCACGGTGACTACCTGGCCATCGTGACCCTGGGCTTTGGTGAAATCATCCGCTTGGTGCTGAACAACTGGCTGTCGTTTACCGGCGGCCCGAACGGCATGCCGGTGCCTTCGCCGACCTTCCTCGGCCTGGAATTCGGGCGCAAAGCGAAGGACGGCGGCATTCCGTTTCACGAGTTCTTCGGCCTCGATTACAACCCCAACATCAAGTTCATGTTCATCTACATCGTGCTGTTCCTCGTGGTGCTGGCTGTGCTGTACATCAAGCATCGCCTGACCCGCATGCCGGTCGGCCGCGCCTGGGAAGCCTTGCGTGAAGACGAGATCGCCTGCCGTTCGATGGGCCTCAACCACGTACTGGTAAAACTGTCGGCGTTCACCATCGGTGCCTCCACGGCCGGTTTGGCCGGGGTGTTTTTCGCCAGTTACCAGGGTTTCGTCAACCCGTCGTCATTTACCTTCTTCGAGTCGGCGCTGATCCTCGCCATCGTGGTGTTGGGCGGCATGGGCTCGACGGTGGGCGTGGTGATCGCGGCGTTCGTATTGACCGTCGCACCGGAGCTGCTGCGCAGCTTCTCTGAATACCGCGTGCTGCTGTTTGGCGTGCTGATGGTGGTGATGATGATCTGGCGCCCACGCGGCTTGATCCGCATCAGCCGCACCGGTGTGACACCACGCAAGGGGGTGGCGCCATGAGCAAAGAAATCGTGCTGTCGGTGGAACACCTGATGATGCATTTTGGTGGCATCAAGGCCTTGAGCGACGTGAGCCTCAAGGTCGAGCGCAACTCGATTTTCGCCCTGATCGGCCCCAACGGCGCCGGCAAAACCACCGTGTTCAACTGCCTCACCGGCTTTTACAAAGCCAGCGGCGGCAAAATCGAACTCAACGTACGTGGCAAGCAGACCAACGTGATCCAGTTGCTCGGCGAGCGCTTTAAGGCCGTCGATTTCGTGTCGCCGAAAAGCTTCTTCAGCCGCGTGTACTACAAGATGTTCGGTGGCACCCACCTGGTCAACCGCGCAGGCCTGGCGCGTACATTCCAGAACATTCGCCTGTTCAAGGAAATGTCGGTGCTGGAAAACCTGCTGGTGGCCCAGCACATGTGGGTCAACCGCAACATGCTGGCCGGCATCCTCAATACCAAGGGCTACCGCAAGGCCGAAAGCGACGCCCTCGACCACGCGTTTTACTGGTTGGAAGTGGTCGACCTGGTGGACTGCGCCAACCGCCTGGCCGGTGAGCTTTCCTATGGCCAACAGCGCCGCCTGGAAATCGCCCGCGCCATGTGCACGCGGCCGCAGATCATCTGCCTGGACGAACCGGCAGCGGGGCTCAACCCTCAGGAAACCGAAGCCCTCAGCGCGATGATTCGCCTGCTGCGCGATGAGCATGACCTCACGGTGGTGCTGATCGAACACGACATGGGCATGGTGATGAGTATTTCCGACCATATCGTGGTGCTTGACCACGGCAACGTGATCGCCGAAGGCGGCCCGGACGCGATCCGCAACGACCCGAAAGTGATCGCCGCCTACCTGGGCGCCGATGAAGAGGAGCTGGTATGAACGGGCCTATCCTCGAACTGAAAGACCTGGACGTGTTTTACGGCCCGATCCAGGCGCTTAAAAAAGTCTCGCTGCACATCAACGAAGGCGAAACCGTCAGCCTGATCGGCTCCAACGGCGCGGGTAAATCCACGCTGCTGATGTCGATCTTTGGTCAGCCACGGGCCGAGTCGGGGCACATTCTTTACAACGGCGTCGACATTACCCACAAGTCGTCGCACTACATCGCCTCCAACGGCATTGCGCAGTCGCCGGAAGGGCGGCGGGTGTTCCCCGACATGACCGTCGAGGAAAACCTGCTGATGGGCACCATCCCGATTGGCGACAAGTTTGCCGCCGAGGACATGCAGCGCATGTTCGAGCTGTTCCCACGGCTCAAGGAGCGGCGCACCCAGCGCGCGATGACCATGTCGGGCGGTGAGCAGCAAATGCTCGCCATCGCGCGCGCGCTGATGAGTCGCCCCAAACTGTTGCTGCTGGACGAACCGAGCCTGGGCCTGGCGCCGATTGTGGTGAAGCAGATTTTCGCCACCCTGCGCGAGTTGGCGGCCACCGGGATGACCATCTTTCTGGTGGAGCAGAACGCCAACCATGCACTGCGCTTGTCGGACCGGGCGTATGTGATGGTCAACGGCGAGATTCGCCTGACCGGCACCGGCAAGGAACTGCTGGTGAACGAGGAAGTGCGCAACGCCTACCTCGGCGGGCACTGATCTAAAAGATCATGCAAAGTTCTGTGGGAGGGGGCTTGCCCCCGATAGCGGTGTGTCAGTTTCAGATGTTCTGACTGACAAGTAGCTATCGGGGGCAAGCCCCCTCCCACATTTGTTTTTGTGCTGTTCCGGAAATTGTGGAAAACAAATCCGCACACCCTCTAAAGCGCGACATATAGCCGCCGCAAATGCCTGTTTTGTCACAGTTTTGACTTGTCCCCATTCGCTGTGGAACCGGCTGTGGGTAACGTGGGAGTAGCTGGCTGAAAGCCTTTGATTACGGGGCTTGTAGCGCGGTGGTTGTTTTATGATCAGCGGCTTTTTCGCGACCTGTCGAGGGGTTTGTCAACCTGTTTAAAGACACAGGTATATGACCGATTTATGTAAAGTCAGCCTGTGGATAAGTCTGTGACTAAACTCTGGAAAGACCTCCACAGAGGCCGGAATGACTGGCCTGGAGCCATCGTTCTAAATGACCTTCAGTGCACACGCGTACATACGCCCCGGCCCAGGTCAAGCAAAAAACTTTCTAAAACCGCCTGCAGGCCTTGTATAAAGCGGCCTGAAGCTTTTTGCACTTGCCCCCAAAGACTGTGGGCGCAGTTGTGGATAACCTGCGCGTATATGGCTGCAGGCCACGTTTCATAAGGCGTTTCGCGTATTGGTTAAAAACTGATCAGGCATTCGCGAGGTGGTGCGCTTAGCGGTTGCCGCAACGAGCGCGTAAGGGCATTCTGCTGGCTGATTTTTTCTCGATGCCCGCAAGGAGAACACCATGTCCGACACGCTGTTTATTACTGGCGCAACTTCAGGCTTCGGCGAAGCCTGTGCCCGTCGTTTTGCCGACGCCGGCTGGAAACTGGTGCTCACCGGCCGTCGTGCCGACCGCTTGAATGCCTTGGTCGAAGAGCTTTCCAGGCAAACCGAAGTGCACGGCCTGGTCGTCGACGTACGTGACCGCAAGGGCATGGAAGACGCCATCGCCAACCTGCCGCCAGCCTTCGCCACGTTGCGCGGGCTGATCAACAATGCCGGCCTGGCTGTGGGCACCGACCCTGCCCCCAAGTGCAGCCTCGACGATTGGGAAACCATGGTCGACACCAACATCAAAGGCCTGCTGACCACCACCAGCTTGCTGCTGCCGCGCCTGATCGCCCACGGGCGTGGCGCCGGTATCGTCAACCTCGGTTCCATCGCCGGCAGCTACCCGTACCCGGGCAGCCACGTGTATGGCGGCTCCAAGGCATTCGTTAAGCAGTTCTCGTTGAACCTGCGCTGCGACCTGCAAGGCACCGGCGTACGTGTGACCAACCTTGAGCCAGGCCTGTGTGAGAGCGAGTTCTCGCTGGTGCGTTTCGGCGGTGACCAGTCGCGCTACGACGCAACCTACGCCGGCGCCGAGCCGATCCAGCCGCAAGACATTGCCGACACCATCTTCTGGGTGATGAACACCCCGGCGCACGTCAACATCAACCGCCTGGAGCTGATGCCGGTGAGCCAGACCTGGGCCGGGTTTGCGATTGAGCGTGGCGCCAAGTAAGGCGTTAGACCGAGTGGCCTGCATCGCGAGCAAGCCCGCTCCCACACTTGACCGGGTTCCAACATGAGAGTGCGGTCAATGTGGGAGGTGGCTTGCTGCCGATGGCGGCATATCTGCCAAAACACGACATAAGGTACACTCCCGGCTGAAGCCCATGCGCACTGTATGGCTTTAGGTGTTAACAGGAGGAAATGTGAGTAACCGGGGTGAGCAGGCACTGCTCAAACAATCGACCATCCTGATGTTCGCCGTCGCGATCGCCGGGATTGTCACGGGTGTGATGTCTGGCGCCCAATCGATTCTATTCGACGGCTTTTTCTCGCTGATCGCCACCGCCATCAAGGTGTTGATGCTGATCACGGCCAAGCTGATCGCTAAAAAAAGCAACCAGCGCTTCCAGTTCGGCTATTGGCACCTGGAGCCGATGGTGCTGCTGATCGAGGGCAGCTTTTTGCTGTTGATCGCTCTCTACGCGTTTCTCAACGGCGTGTTCGGCATCATCAATGGCGGGCGTGAGATCGAGTTGGGGCTGGTGATTGTCTATGCGGCGGTGTTTACCGTTGTCGAATTCGCCTACTTTTTCTACGTGCGCTACCGCAACCGCAGGCTCAAATCATCGCTGATCCAGTTCGACAATATCAGTTGGCTGGTGGACGCGATGCTCTCGGTGGGCTTGCTGATCAGTTTTCTCGCCGCGCTGTTGCTCAAGTCCCAGGGCTATGACGAGTGGGCGGTGTATGTCGACCCGCTGATCCTGATTGTGTTGGCCCTGAGCATGCTGGCGCCGGCGTTCAAGATCCTGCGCCCGGCGTTGCGCGAGGTGCTGGGCATCGCCCCGGACCACCTGGACGACACGGTGCGCGAGGTCATGGAGGCGGCGCAGGCCAGGCATGGTTTCGACGACTACATGACCTACGTGCAAAAGCACGGGCGGGCGCGGTTTATCGAGATTCATGTGGTGTTGCCGGCGAATTACCCGGTGGCTAACGTCGCCACCCTCGACGCGCTGCGCGAAGAAATATCCACAGCGCTCGGCACCCCGGACGCGGCACGCTGGTTGACGATCAGCTTTACCGGGGATCGCAAGTGGATTGCGTGAAGCTTTCGCGAGCAAGCCCGCTCCCACACATGCTCGCATTCCAAAGGTTGAACGCGGTCAAGTGTGGGAGCGGGCTTGCTCGCGAATAGGCCCTGGCAGTCAGCTCAGATGCTGGATCAAACCCTGGTAGCAGGTTGCCAAGTGATACGGCGTAGTCGACGGCATGTCGCGGCGGCTTACGGCACCGCTGGCGTCCAGGCATTCATGCCAGCCTTTGGCATGTAAAAAGTGCTGTTGCAGCGCGAGCAATTGGCGCTGCAACACCGCCTCACTGCCGGGGCGCAAGGTCAGTGCGCGCAAGTATTCGGCCTGTGCCCAAATCCGTTGAGTGCCATCGCGCACGCTGCCGTCCAGGGCGAGCATGCCGCTGACCGCACCGCTCTGGTTATCCACACCCTTAAGCTCTGCGTAGGCAAATGCCCGCGTCAAAGAGGCATGCAGCGGTGTGCCGCGCAGCACCGCCGAAGATTCGAGCAGAAAGAACCACTCGAACTGGTGCCCAGGTTCAAACCAGTTATCCACAGCCCCCAGCGGTTTTTCCATCATCACGCCGTGTTGAGGGTCGATGAAGCGTTGCTGCATGGCCGTCGCCAATCCCAGCAAGGCCGCTTCTACGTTGGCGTCGTCACGCGCAGCCAAGGTGGCGAGGAAGCCTTCGGCCAAATGCATCAACGGGTTTTGCAGCGGGCCGGAGTTGAGGCACGACCAGTGTCGCTCCAATACCGCTTCGTACAAGCCATCGCCGCTGGCGAAACGTTCGGCGACCACCGCCAGGGCCGCATTCAGCACCGACTCCACTTGCGGCGCACGCACTTTGGCCCAGTAGTGGGCGCAGGCGAAGATGATGAAGGCGTGGGTGTAAAGGTCTTTGCGCGGGTCCAACGGCTGGCCGGCCGGGTCGATGCTGTAGAACCAGCCGCCGTGCTCGGCGTCATGAAAGTGCTGTTGCAAGGAGCGGAACAGCGCGGCGGCACGTTCTTCGGCAAAGCCCGCGCCGGGCTCGCCGATCAGGCTGGCGAACAGGTACAACTGCCGGGCGCACGCCATGGCGCGGTAGCGTTGCGGGGGCAATGGCCGGTGGTCGGCGTCCAGCGCCTCATACGGCAGCGCCAGTTCGGCATTCCAGCCCGGGCCTTGCCACAGTGGCACGATCAGCTGGTGGAAGTGCGTGAGCACGGCATTCAACGAAGGCTGGGAGGCGGAGTCTGGAGCGATGGGCATCGGCTGGCGTCGTCACGGCAGGGGCGTAGGCGCGCATGGTAGCAGAGGGGCAGCTACAAGCTGCAAGCTACAAGCCGCAAGTAAAAGCAGATCGGCTTCTACTTGCAGCTTGCAGCTTGTAGCTTGCACTTGCACTTGCACTTGCAGCTTGCAGCTTGTGGCTTGCAGCTTTTACCCTGCAAGCAACCAGGCTCCGGTTGCCGCTGATGCTGCACCGGCAACTCGCACCAGCGGTGCGGCTGCGGTTGGCAGGAAGCGCACCACGGCATAACCGGCAGCATGCAGCATTGCCGTCGCACCGACGAAGCCTGCGGCATACGCCCAAGGGCTGGACATGGCCGGCAGCTCAAGGCCATGCGCCACGCCGTGGAACAGCGCAAACAATGCCGTCGCCCCCACGGCCACGAACAGCGGTGGTCGCACCGCCAGCGCTACCGCCAGGCCCAGCGCGAGGACCGACGCGGCAATACCGCTTTCCAGTGCCGGCAACGCCAAACCTTCAAAGCCGAGCAGGCCGCCAATCAGCATGGTGCCGACAAACGTGCACGGCAGCGCCCAACGCGCCGCGCCTTTTTGCTGGGCCGCCCACAGGCCCACGGCGAGCATGGCGAGCAAGTGATCGATGCCGCCCAATGGGTGGCCGATACCGGCCATCAGCCCGTTATCGCCATGCCCGGGGTGAGCGAAGGCGAGGGCGGGGGCGAGCAGCAGGGCGGCGGTGGCAAAGAGTTTTTTCAGGCCCATGAGCAGGCTCCTTTTTAAGGTGAGATCAGGCAGCGGTCAGCAAGCCCTGACGTTCGATAAAGGCGACGATTTCATCCAGGCCGACGCCGGTTTTCTGGTTGCTGAATACAAAGGGTTTACCGTTGCGCATGCGCTGGGTGTCGCTGTTCATCAGTTCCAGCGAAGCACCTACCAGCGGCGCCAGGTCGATCTTGTTGATCACCAGCAGGTCGGATTTGCAAATACCGGGCCCGCCCTTGCGCGGCAGCTTGTCGCCCGCGGACACATCGATCACGTAGATGGTCAGGTCCGACAGCTCAGGGCTGAAGGTCGCCGACAGGTTGTCGCCGCCGGACTCGACCAATATCAAGTCCAGGCCGGGAAAGCGCCGGTTGAGTTGGTCCACCGCTTCCAGGTTGATCGAGGCGTCTTCGCGAATCGCCGTGTGCGGGCAGCCGCCGGTTTCAACGCCGATGATGCGTTCAGGCGCCAGGGCCTGGTTGCGCACCAGAAAGTCTGCGTCTTCGCGGGTATAAATGTCGTTGGTCACCACGGCCAGGTTGTAGCGGTCGCGCAGGGCCAGGCACAGGGCCAGGGTCAGCGCCGTCTTGCCGGAGCCCACCGGGCCACCGATGCCGACACGCAAAGGTTGTGTGTTCATGTGCTTCTCCAAGATATAAGGCCCCCAATAAAAAGCGTTTAGGAACGGAACAAGCGGCTGTACTGGCGCTCGTGGGCCATGCACGCCAAGGCCAGGCCAAACGCGGCACTGCCCAAGGAATCAGGTTCGATGCAACGGGCGTCCTGTTGGGCTTGTTGCAGCAGCGGCAACAGTTCACTGGTCAGGCGCTGGGCGGCTTGCTGGCCCAGGGGCAGGGTTTTCATCAGCACGGCGAGCTGGTTTTCCAGCCAACTCCATAGCCAGGCGGCGAGCGCGTCATCGGCGCTGATGTGCCAGGCGCGGGCTGCCAGCGCCCAGCCCAAGGCCAGGTGCGGTTCGGCGCATTGCTGCAAAAATGCACGCGCGGCCGCGTCCATCTCCGGTAAACCATTCAGCAGTTGCTGCAGCGAATAACCCGTCTGCCGGCTCTCGTGATACAGCTCGCGGGTCTCGCGGCTGGCGCGGTGTTGCTCGCACAACTGCGCAAGACGCGGCCAATCCTGCTCGGCGGCGGCCTGGCAATGCGCGAGCAGCAACGGTGCTTCGAAGCGCGCCAGGTTGAGCAACAACTGGTCGCTGATCCAGCGGCGGGCGCTTGCGGCATCGGTCACACGGCCATTTTCCACGGCCATTTCCAGGCCTTGGGAGTAGCTGTAACCGCCGATCGGCAATTGCGGGCTGGCCAGGCGCAGCAGCGCCCACGCTGGGTTCATAGGCGCACGCCGAACTGGTGCAGCTTGGGCGGGTAATTGAAGTCTTCGTCGCCATGGCGCGAATGGTGATGGCCGCCGCCGTAGGCGCCGTGTTCCGGTTGGAACGGTGCTTCGAGGGTTTCGGTGTGCGCGCCTAACTGATCAAGCATGGCCTTGAGCACGTAATCATCGAGCAGGCGCAACCAGCCATCGCCGACTTGCAGCGCCACATGGCGATTACCCAGGTGATAGGCAGCGCGGGTCAGTTCAAACGCGCTGCTGCACGTGACGTGTAGCAGTTGTTCAGGCCGAGCATTGACGCGTACGACACGTCCGTCTTCAGCCTGCAGGAATTCGCCATCGCGCAGCGGCGGCTGGCCGCGCTCCAGGAACAGGCCGACGTCTTCACCGTCGGCACTGAAACAGCGCAGGCGGCTTTTGCTGCGCGCTTCGAAATTCAGCAGCAGTTCAGCGGCCCAAAGGGCTTGCGGGGCGATTCGGCGGTGTATCACCAGCATCGGAAGGCTTCCAGCTATGAGCGGTTGGGGATCAGCAATAAAAGACTTAGAGCAAGGGGCTTGCCAATCACGCAGGCAGTTCGGAAAACCCTGTAGGCAAGCGCGGTTATGCAACCGAACGGTGCGCGAGCCTGCGCGGGTAGCGCTTTGATTTGGTGCGACAATGGTTTTATAGCACTGGAATGGGGCGTTCCGGGTGGAAATGAGAAAGCGCCTGTATGAATATTCCTTCATCTAACTCGCGCAGGTGTTTTTAAGTCTGTTCATGCGCGACCATCGCGCGCGCCGATGGGCGCGGTCAGGTCAGCCACGTCGGCCGGTATATCGGCGAAGGCAAGTTCATCCATTCACCGAGTACCGGCAAGCGCGTGCGTATCGACTCGCTCAGCAGCCGCTACTGGAACAAGCACTACACCACGGCCAAGCGCTTCCACACGGCGGGCTGACCGGCTTACTCGGTGCTGCCCAGCCCCTGCCAGTGCTTGAGGCCGATGAAGATAAAGCGCAATTGCTGGGTGATTTTTGCTTGAGGTGTCAGGTGCGCAGGCAGCGCTTGGGCGGGCGGGTCGATGATGTCGGGCAAGGTCGCGAACACACTCTTGACGATCAGGTCGGCCATGACGTGCAGCCCTTCGGCATCCAGGTGCTGGAGTTTGGGCATGCGCGTAAGGTCGGCAGCCAGGTCGCTGGTGATGTCTTCGCGCAACGCGCCGATGGCTTGGCGCACCGCCAGGCAGCCGCCGTATTGTTCGCGGGCGAGGAACAGGAACTGTGAACGGTTGGCCGAGACCACATCCAGAAAAATGCGCACGGACGCATCGATGATGCCGCCCATCACGAATTCATTGTGGCGCACCAGGCGAATCGTAGCGCGGAAGGTCTGGCCGACTTCACTCACCAATACCAAACCCAGCTGGTCCATGTCGTCAAAATGGCGATAGAACCCGGTAGGCACTATGCCGGCGGTTTTCGCCACTTCGCGCAGGCTGAGGCTGCCGAACCCACGGCCACACTCCATCAGATGGCGGGCTGCGTCCATCAAGGCGAGTCGGGTCTGTTGCTTCTGTTCGGCGCGGGGCAGCATTGGCGGGCGGGCTTTGTCGGCAAGTCAGCGAAGCACTCTAGCAAAACAGCTTCGTCGGCGTCGAACTTGGCGCACGCTATGCGCGGCAAATGGGGGGCACAGGCGGTTTAAAACAAATCTTTAGAAAGTCAAAAGCCCGATCCACAGACCGGGCTTTTTTCTGGGCTACCACAGGCTTAGCTCTGTGCTTGATGCAGGTCTTGCAAACGGTCTGAACCACCTTCAGCAACACCTTCGGTGTAAGCGCGTTCGTTGGCGTTTTCCGACCCGCCTTCTACCAAGCCTTTTTGTTCCAGGCGATCACGGCCACCTTCGGCAACGCCTTCGGTGTAGGCACGTTTGTTGGCGTGTTCCGAACCATTTTCGGCAACAGCGCCACTGGCGTAGTCACGGTTTTCTTCTTCTTGCGAACCGCTGCGGGCCAGGGTTTGGCTGGTTTGCACGGCTTGGGCGGAATTCTGTGGGGTAGCTTGTTCAGCGGCTGGCAGGGCAAAAGCGCTGGAAGCCAGGACCGACAGCATAACGGTAGCGAGTAATTGGCGTTTCATGAGGGTTGCTCCTTGGGAGTGCGATAAAGTGGGTACAGGGCTAATGCTACTCTCGATAAGTCGATATAAAAGTTCATAAACACAATGGTAATAATCAACAGAATTGATTGTTCCCGGCGGAGGCTCTAGCACGCACCTCTCAAGCCCGCGGTTTTGCACCAAGGTGGGTATTTTCGACTCGTTTGTGGGTAACACCGGTGCAGTGTTGATGGTTTATTCGACTGCGGCTGTAGGATGAATCGCTTTTTTTGCGATGAATTCGTACTCCGGCTAAACCCCCAGACCGTTTGTCAGTCGTAGCCTTATGAGCTGTAGTTAAAAGGTGCGCGCAGCGCGCACCCTCAGTCGTACTCAGGAGTTATGTGCAATGACGCGCACTCGTAAAATCGTCGCTTGGAGCTGCGCCAGCTTCGTTGTGTTAATCGCCGTGGTGGTATTGGTTCTGGTGTTCTTTGACTGGAACCGCATCAAGCCGCCGCTCAATGCCAAAGTCTCCGAAGAGTTGCATCGCCCGTTTGCTATCAATGGCAACCTGGCGGTGGTGTGGGCGCGTGAGCCGGATGAAGGCGGCTGGCGGGCGTGGGTGCCGTGGCCGCACGTGATTGCCGAAGACCTGAGTTTGGGCAACCCCGACTGGTCGAAAAAGCCGCAAATGGTCACGCTCAAGCGCGTGGAGCTGCGTATTTCGCCGTTGGCGCTGTTGGTGCAGCGCGTGGTGATCCCGCGTATCGACCTGACCGAGCCGAGCGCCGACTTGCAGCGCCTGGCCGATGGTCGCGCCAACTGGACCTTCACCTTCGACCCCAAAGACCCCAACGCTGAACCTTCCAGCTGGGTGGTGGACATCGGCGCGATTGGCTTCGACAAGGGCCATGTAACGCTCGACGATCAAACCCTCAAGACTCAACTCGATGTGATCATCGACCCGCTGGGCAAGCCGATTCCGTTTGGTGAAATTGTCGGCGACGCGGATGCCAAAAAGGCCTTGGAAAAAGGCTCGGCGCCGCAGGACTACGCGTTTGGCCTCAAGGTCAAAGGCCAGTACCACGGCCAGAAACTCGATGGCACCGGCAAGATCGGTGGCCTGATCGCCTTGCAGGACGCGACCAAGCCGTTCCCGTTGCAGGCCCAAGTCAAAATCGCCGACACCCGCATCGCGCTGGCCGGCACCCTGACCGACCCGCTGAACCTCGGCGCGCTGGACCTGCGCCTGAAACTGTCCGGCAGCAGCCTCGGCAACTTGTACCCATTAACCGGCGTGACGCTGCCGGATTCGCCGGCGTACTCCACCGACGGCCACCTGATCGCCAAGCTGCACGAAGCCAGCGGCGCCTCGTTCAGCTACGAGAATTTCAACGGCAAGATCGGCGACAGCGACATCCACGGCAACCTTGGTTTTGTGGCCAGCCAGCCACGGCCCAAGCTCAGTGGCGCGCTGGTTTCCAACCAGTTGCTGATGGCCGACCTCGCGCCGTTGATCGGCGCAGACTCCAATGCCAAGCAAAAAGCCCGGGGCGGTGAAAGCAAGCAGCCTGCGACCAAAGTGCTGCCGGTGGAAGAGTTCCGCACCGAGCGCTGGCGTGACATGGACGCCGATGTGGAATTCACCGGTAAACGCATCGTGCACAGTGCCGACCTGCCGTTCACCGACCTCTACACCCACGTGGTACTCAACGACGGCGAACTGAGCCTCGAACCCCTGCGTTTTGGCGTGGCCGGCGGCAAGCTCGATGCGCAGATTCGCTTGAATGGCCGCACCACACCGATGGAAGGCCGCGCCAAACTCACGGCTCGCAACTTCAAGCTCAAGCAGCTGTTCCCGACGTTTGAGCCGATGAAAACCAGCTTTGGTGAGCTCAACGGCGATGCTGATATAGCCGGGCGTGGCAACTCTGTAGCAGCGCTGCTGGGTAGCTCGAACGGCGATCTGAAAATGCTCATCAACGACGGCGCTATCAGCCGTGGCCTGATGGAAATCGCCGGGCTTAACGTGGGCAATTACGTGGTGGGCCGCCTGTTTGGCGACAAGGAAGTGAAGATCAATTGCGCGGCGGCGGACTTCGGCATCAAGACTGGTCTGGCGACCACGCGCTTGTTTGTGTTCGATACCGAGAACGCGATTATTTACATCGATGGCACCGCGAATATGGCGTCCGAGCAGTTGGACCTGACTATTACGCCGGAGTCGAAAGGCTTCCGCCTGTTCTCGCTGCGCTCTCCGCTGTACGTCAACGGGCCGTTTATCAAGCCGAATGCCGGGGTCAAAGCGGTGCCGCTGATGCTGCGTGGTGCGGGCATGGTGGCGCTGGGTGTGGTTGCCGGCCCGGCAGCAGGGTTGCTGGCACTGATTGCACCGAGCACAGATGAACCCAACCAATGTGCGCCGTTGTTGCAGCAGATGCAGCAAGGCAAAGCACCGAAGACCGTGAAGTAACGATCAAACCCCATAAACCAATGTGGGAGCGGGCTTGCTCGCGATGGCGGTGGTTCAGTCAACATGTATATCGACTGTTACTCCGCTATCGCGAGCAAGCCCGCTCCCACAGGGGTGGGGTTGCAGTGTTGCTGATTACAGGCTGCTGAGGATGTCAGCCATGTCGTCTGCGTGTTCTTCTTCCTGTGCCAGGATTTCTTCGAACAGGCGGCGAGTGGTTGGGTCCTTGTCACCGATGTACTGGATAATCTCGCGATAGCTGTCCACCGCGATGCGCTCGGCCACCAGGTCTTCGTAGACCATTTCCTTCAAGCTGTTGCCCGCCACGTATTGAGCGTGGGAGTTTTTCGACAGCAGGTCCGGGTTGAACTCCGGCTCACCGCCCAGTTGCACGATGCGCTCGGCGAGTTTGTCGGCGTGCTCGGCTTCTTGGGTGGCGTGCTCAAGGAACTCTTCGGCGGCAACGTGTGCCTTCACGCCGGTTGCCATGAAGTAGTGGCGCTTGTAGCGCAGTACGCACACCAATTCAGTGGCCAGCGAGCCATTGAGCAGGCGAATGATCTCTTCGCGGTCGGCGTCATAACCCTCGGTCACGGCACCGTTTTCGACATTCTGGCGGGCGCGTTGGCGCAGCGTCGCAACGTCAGTCAAGTTTGCTTCAGTCATCTCAATCTCCTGGTGCTAATCCGGTTTTACGCCACGCTCTACCGGCGTGATCGCTCGAAGTTGTGAGTACTTGAGGCAGCAAAAAGTTTTATCGGATTTGCCCGCAGCGTCATACGTCAGGCTCAACGGTGGGAGCGGGCTTGCCCGCGAAGGCGATGTATCAGGCGACGCGAGCGGCCTGACTGCGCACCGGCGTGGTCCAGCGCTCCGACAAAATCACCCCGCCCAAGGTCAGCAAGCCACCGACCAGGTGATACAGCGCCAACGCTTCCTTCAACACCAGCGCCGCAATCAACGCGGTGATCAACGGCAGCAGGTTGAAAAACAGCGTCGTCCGGCTTGGTCCCAGGGTTTTTACCGAGTGCATCCACGCCAGCGGCGCGAGCATCGACGCCAGCAGGCACGCGTACATCACCAGCGGAATATTCGCCCAGCTCAAACCGGTCTTGGTCGAAAACAGGAACAGCGGAAACAGCACCACCACTGCCACCAGCACCTGCAAATACAGCAACACCAATGGCGGCAGGCGCAACTGCCATTTTTTCAGCAGGGTGCTGTAGACCGCGTAGGCCAGGGTGGCCACCAGCATCATGCCATCGCCCAGGTTGACCCCATGTTGCAGCAGCGCGCTGAGGCTGCCGGCCGACACCACCACCACCACGCCTGCGAACGACAGCACCGCGCCGGCCAGCGCGCCAAACGTGAGGCGTTGGCCGAGGCTGATAATGGCGGCGGTCAGCGCCATCAGTGGCATCAGCGAGAGGATGATGCCCATGTTGGTGGCGCTGGTCAGCGTCGCAGCGTAGTAGGCCAGGCTTTGATACACCGCCATGCCGAGCACGCCGAGGATGAAGATTTTGCCCAGGTTCGGGCGGATCAGCGGCCAGTTGGCAACCACCGGCTTGAGCATGAACGGGGTAAACAGCAGCGCCGCCAGCAACCAGCGGTAAAAGCCGATTTCGGCAGGGAAGATCGCGCCCACGGCCAATTTGTTGATAACTGTGTTACCGGCCCAGATAAAAATGGCGAGCAGGGGATACGCATATTGCATCTAAAAAAAACCAGGTGGGTTGAAGAGGCGCGATTATCCCCTGTCTGGATAAATTCTGTACGGCGATCAAGGCTGCAGCAGTATCGGCGGTCGAATATTAATGGCCCCTGACAGGTAACAGGCTTTGACTACACTGCTGGTAGGCCGTGCCCCTTCGGCACGGTAACAAGGAGAAAACTCCATGAAGATGCTGCGTATTCCGCTGTTGATGATGGGCTTGCTGTTGTGTTCTCAAGGGTTTGCCGCGACCGCCCAGCAAAATAAAATGACCACCTGCAATGCTGAAGCCAGCACCAAGACGCTTAAAGGCGATGACCGCAAGGCCTTTATGAAGACCTGCCTGTCGGCGCCGGCGGCCAACGACGCGAAGACCCTGACCCCACAGCAGCAGAAGATGAAAGACTGCAATGCGTCGGCGAAAACCAACGCCCTGGCCGGCGATGCGCGTAAAACCTTTATGAGCACCTGCCTCAAAGGAAGCTGATTACGCGAATCCGCTGTGGGGGCGGGCTTGCTCGCGAAAGCGGTGGGTCATGCAACACATCAGTGACTGGCCTACCGCATTCGCGAGCAAGCCCGCTCCCACACTGACGGTGTTCACAGCAATCAGACCTCTCGCTTGATTCTCTCAAGGCTGGCAGACTGCCCATCCTTTAACGCCGTTCGTTTTGAGGCTGTATGCCAACGTTTTCTCAGCGTCACGTGTTGTTGCTGGTCAGTTGCGTCATCATTTTCGGTGGTTTACTGCTGGTTCTGCCGCTCAAGCTGCTGCCCAGCCTGTTGGCCGGCCTGCTGGTGTATGAACTGGTCAATATGCTCACCCCGCAGTTGCAACGGCTGATCGAAGGCCGGCGCGCGCGTTGGCTGGCCGTGGCGTTGCTGGGCACCTTGATCGTCAGCGTGCTGACCTTGATCTTCGCCGGTGCCATCAGCTTTTTGCTCCACGAAGCGGAAAACCCCGGCGCTTCCCTGGATAAATTCATGGGCGTGGTCGACCGCGCGCGTGGCCAGTTACCGCCGTTCCTTGACGCGTACTTGCCGGCCAGCGCCGCCGAGTTCCGCGTGGCCATCGGCGATTGGCTGAGCAAACACCTGAGCGAGCTGCAACTGGTCGGCAAAGACGCCGCCCACATGTTCGTCACCCTGCTGATCGGCATGGTGCTGGGCGCGATCATCGCCCTGCAACGCGTGCCCGACGTGACCAAACGCAAGCCACTGGCTGCCGCCTTGTTCGACCGCCTGCACCTGCTGGTTCAAGCGTTTCGCAACATCGTATTCGCGCAGATCAAGATTGCTGCGCTCAACACCGCCTTCACGGCGATCTTTCTGGCGGTGGTGCTGCCGTTATGCGGGATTCACCTGCCGCTGACCAAAACCCTGATCGTACTGACCTTCCTGCTCGGCCTGCTGCCAGTGATCGGCAACCTGATGTCGAACACGCTGATCACCATCGTCGCGTTGTCGCTGTCGATCTGGGTGGCGGTGGCGGCGCTGGGGTATTTGATCGTGATTCACAAGGTCGAGTACTTCCTCAACGCGCGAATCGTCGGCGGGCAGATCAGTGCCAAATCGTGGGAATTGCTCCTGGCGATGCTGGTATTCGAAGCCGCATTCGGCCTGCCGGGCGTGGTGGCGGGGCCGATTTATTATGCGTATTTGAAGAGTGAGCTGAAGCTGGCGGGGATGGTTTGACTCTATTCCGGCAGGGCGACTGAAGAGCCGCCCTGTTCCCGCTTAGGACGCAGGGGTTTCAGGTGTACACAGATCAAACTGTGGGAGCGGGCTTGCTCGCGATGGCGGTGTGACAGTCAATTGATGTGCTGGCTGTCACACCCTCATCGCGAGCAAGCCCGCTCCCACAGTTGATTTTCAGTGTTGGTGACATCGGGGCCGGTCAGCTGCCGTAGCGCTTGCTGGCCTCAATCGCCAAACCGCTGCCGATGCTGCCGAAGATATTCCCTTCCACGTGCCGCGCGTTCGGCAACATCGCCGAGATGCTGTGGCGCAGCGCCGGAATGCCGCTGGAACCGCCGGTAAAAAACACCGTGTCCACTTGCGCCACGTCTACCGAGGCGTCGGTGAGCAATTTGGTCACGCTGTTGCGCACGCGCTCCAGCAAGCCATCAATCGCCGACTCGAACAGCGTGCGGCTCAGGTCCACACTCAAGCCCGGTTCAACCCGGTCCAGCAGCACGTGACGGCTGTGTTCGTGGGTCAGCTGGATCTTGGTCTCTTCGACTTCCATGGCCAACCAGTGCCCGGCACGCTGTTCGATCAGCTTGAACAGGCGGTCGATACCGCCGGTGTCTTCGATGTCGTAGCGCATGCTGCCCAACGCCAGTTGGGATTTTTGCGAGTACACCGAGTTAATGGTGTGCCAGGTGGCCAGGTTCATGTGGTGGCTGGTGGGCATGTAGGCGCCGCTTTTCATGCGGCTGCCGTAGCCGAACAGCGGCATCATGCCGGCGAGCGACAGTTGCTTGTCGAAGTCGGTACCGCCGATGTGCACGCCGCCGGTGGCGAGGATGTCGTCGTGGCGGTTGTCGTTATGGCGACGGTCCGGCGACAGGCGTACCAGCGAGAAGTCGGATGTACCACCGCCGATGTCGACGATCAGTACCAGCTCTTCCTTTTGAATGGTGGACTCGTAGTCGAAGGCTGCCGCAATCGGTTCGTACTGGAACGAGATGTCCTTGAAGCCGATCGCGCGTGCCACGTCCACCAGGGTGTTTTCGGCTTCCTGGTCGGCCATTGGGTCGTCGTCGACGAAGAACACCGGGCGCCCCAACACGACTTCTTCGAACTCGCGGCCGGCGGTGGCTTCAGCGCGGCTTTTGAGTTGGCCGATAAACAGCCCAAGCAGGTCGGTGAACGGCATGGCCGTGCCGAGTACGCTGGTGTCGTGCTTGATCAACTTGGAACCGAGCAGGCTCTTGAGCGAGCGCATCAGCCGGCCTTCGTAGTTTTCCAGGTACTCGTGCAGGGCCAGGCGGCCGTACACCGGGCGACGTTCCTCGAAGTTGAAGAACACCACCGACGGCAGGGTGATTTTGTCGTCCTCCAGCGCGATCAGCGTTTCCATGCCGGGGCGAATCCAGCCGACGGTAGAGTTGGACGTGCCAAAGTCGATGCCGCAGGCACGGGCTGGGGATGAGTTTTCCATGTCTATCGGGTTCCGGTTGAAAAACGGCCGCGCAGTGTATGCCAGTCGAAGGCGGATGCGTAGGCCGACCATCCGTTAAATCGTGCTTGAAACCTCAGGTTTTGCCCCCACATCTGTTGCATACGGCTAGCGCCGATAACACTTTGACGCACCCTCAGGCCACAACACTCAACAGGTGCAAAGCAGCGCACGTTGTGCCCAAGGCTGTGCGATCTCGATTAAGGATGGTGAACCGCCGATGGATTTCAAAGACTACTACAAGATTTTGGGTGTCGAGCCGACGGCCGACGACAAGGAAATCAAGGCCGCCTACCGCAAGCTCGCGCGTAAATACCACCCGGACGTGAGCAAGGAAAAAGACGCCGAAGAACGCTTCAAGGACGCCTCCGAAGCCTATGAAGCGCTTAAAAGCGCAGACAAGCGCGCGGAATACGACGAACTGCGCAAATACGGCCAACATGGCCAGCCGTTTCAGGGCCCACCGGGCTGGCAGAGCCGTGGCGGTTTTGGCGGTGGCCAGAACACCGAGGACTTTTCGGACTTTTTCAGCTCGATCTTCGGCAACCGTGGCGATGCGTTTGGTGGCGGCCAGCGCCGGCCTGCCGGGCGCAAGGGCCAGGATGTCGAGATGCACCTGACGGTTTCGCTTGAGGACACGCTGTCCACCGAGTCCAAGCAGATCAGCTTTCAGGTGCCGCAATACGACGCCTCGGGTCGGCACGTAAGCAACACCACCAAGAGCCTCAACGTGAAGATCCCCGCCGGGGTGGCCGACGGCGAGCGCATCCGCCTCAAGGCTCAGGGCGCTCCGGGCATTGGCGGTGGGGCGAATGGCGACCTGTACCTGATCATCAAGTTTGCGCCGCACGCCAAGTTTGAAGTGGACGGCGAAAACCTGATCATCAACTTGCCCCTGGCACCGTGGGAGCTGGCGCTGGGCGCTGAAGTGGCGGTGCCGACCCTCACCGGCAAGATCAACCTCAAGGTGCCCGCCGGTAGCCAGAACGGCCAGCGCATGCGTGCCAAAGGCCATGGCTTGCTGAACAAGGCCGGGCAGCGCGGCTACCTGTTTGTGCAGCTCAAAGCCGTGATGCCCAAGAGCAGCGACGAGGAGGTCAAGGCGTTGTGGCAGGAGCTCGCACAGAAAGCGGCTTTCAATCCGCGTGAGCATTTTTGATCGGTATAACTATCTAGGCTTTTCAGGCAAGGCTATTCGATAGGTTGGTTGTTTTACAGCCCATCATGGATAGCCCGCTATGTCAGAACAACCCGTCACTTCTACCCCCGAAGGCACTTTCAACGTTGACCTTCGGGGCGTGCATTACGACTTCCTCAAAGACCGTGTGCCCGCCTGGTTCAACCAGGCCACCGCACAACGCCAGCAAGAACTCGCCAGCCATGAAATGGAGCTGCCCAATTGGTACCTGACTGCCACGGTTCAGCAACGGGCTGCGCTGGCCGACAGCCATATCCGCTATCGCGAGACCTTGAACCAGGTGGAAAACAACCTGGGCAACATTCAGGATGTGTTGGCGTTTGCCGAACAACCGCTTAAAGAGGCGATCAAGCAACGCTTCAACCTGGACCTGGACGTCAAAAACGTCTATTTCGCGCGCAAATATGGGTATAAAGGCCGCGACGATCTGTTCGGTGCGTTTGTCTTCGACCAGACCCGTGACCCGTCGTTAAGCTATGAGTACCGCACGGTATCCTTGCTTGAGGCCGCCCTTGCCAATTTTGAACCTGACGAAGAACAAGCAAGTTCCTGTAACGATTGCCAGATCATAACGACCATGAGCGCGTCTTATGGCGGTGATGTCATCCCGACTTTAAGTGTGTTCAAGTCGCGCGCTCTGGCCATCGCTCCACATGAATTTATCCAGATGTGTCGCACCCTGGACGTGGGGAATTTGTACCAGCAGCACATCAAAGCCATCGTCGAACCCACAGATGACGCAAAACGCAGCGCACTGCAAACCCAACTGCAAGAGCATCATCGCCAACAGCTGGCGTTGAGTGCCGAAATTGCCTCTCACAAGATCGAGTGGGGCATCAGTGCCGATGCCTACCAGATGATCAAACAGGTCATCACCGACCAGAGCAGCGCCACCCTCGATGGCAAACCGGTGACATTTGCCGCGCTGAAAGTGTTTGGCAGCGTATTGGTGGGCCCGGTGATGATCGGGCCAGACCGTAAAGACAGTGGCAGGGTTGAACGCTTGGTGGTGTTCATCCCCAATGACCCACAGCAGCCGCTCAAGGAATACGCCTCCAGCGCCGAGTTCATGGTTGAGCTCAGGGGCCGGTTGCACAGTGCCTCGTACCGGCGCTTTTTCAGCCGATTCGTGCCTCAGCGCGAGCAGGGCGTGTTTTTTCAGCAATTTAATCTGTTGTACAAACCTGCCAACGGCAATGGCGCAGCAGGCGATTACCCACAGGCGCCAAGGCCGGTAAGGTTGCCCCTGGATGCGTTGGACATTAATGGCGACCTGTGGGAGCAACTGCGCGAGGCCCAGGTACGCAAGATCTTGGCGGATGCCCGCGCCGTGGCCGTGCCTACCGGGGACGAGGACAGCAAGGCGCGAATGGAGCGCTTGTCGAGCTACCTGGACGCTGTGCTCAGCGTGTTCAACCTCGCCGCTTTCGTGGTGCCGGGGCTGGGGCCGATGATGCTGGCCGTGGGTGCGGCGCAGATGTGCACGCAAGTGTATGAAGGCATCGAAGCCTATGAGCAAGGCGATATGAAAACCATGTGGGCGCACTTTTCCAGCGTGGCCCTGAATGCGGCGATGCTGGGTGTCGGGGCCAAGGTGTTACCCGAAATCAAGCTGGCGAGCATGGTCGACAACCTCAAACCGGTCACGCTGCCTACGGGTAAGCAGGTGTTGTGGAACCCGGACCTTACGCCCTATAAGGTGCCCGTCGAACTGGCTCCAGACGCCAAGCCAAACACCTTGGGGCTCTACCAGCACAATGGGCGGACAGTGTTGCCGCATGAAGGTGACCACTATCAGGTCAGGCAGGAGGCCGATACCGGCCAATACCGCATTCAGCACCCCAGCCGTCCCGGCGCCTATGAACCGCAACTGGAACATAACCATGCCGGCGCCTGGAGTCATGAAGTCGAAGAGCCACTGACCTGGGACAAACCGACCCTGATGCGGCGCCTGGGGCTGGAACAACGTGGGCTTGGCAGTGAAACGTTGGAGCAGGCCCGTATCGCCAGTGGCGTCGAAGAGGACACCTTGCGGCAGACCTTTGTCGAGCATGAGCGGGTGCCTTTGCTGCTGGAAGACACCCTCCAGCACTTCAAGGTTCATCAGGCGCTGACGACTTTTGTCGAGCAAATGTACAGCAGCGACCCGGCGCTTTACGCCAAGGCTGACCCGGCGCTGCAACTGAACATGATGCGGCGTAGCGGGATGTTGCCCGTCGACGTAGCGCTTCGAGTCCTGGACGGCAACAACCGGATACTTTGGCAAGATGATGCCTCGGCGACTGCTTCCAGGCGCGTGGTGGTTGTCACTGAAAGCCAAATGGCGCGCGGTGGGTTGCTCGATCAAGTGTTGAGTACCTTGCAAAGCGTTGACCCCACTCTTAAGGAAATCCCCGGCAGTGCCGAAGATTCGCTGGCAGTGCGGGCCGGCAAGGTGCGCGAACATATCGCCAATGTCGTCGATACATTCAAGGGCCAGTTGGTCGAAGAACGCTACAAAGCGCTGAGCGCAACCGACGACCCGGATGTGGGGCTGGTACTGGGTACTTACACCCGGCTGCCGGTATCGATGGCTGCCGAGTTGGTCAAAAGCCTGACGGGCGAACAATTGCAGGCCTTTCGCGACAGCGGGGTTCTGCCTGAGGAGCAGCGTCAGCAGGCGCGATGGTTTGAACAGGAAACACGCGTGTCGCGTGCCTATGAAGGGCTGCATCTGGACACCCTGGCAGACATCGACAGCCAGCGTCTGGCCTTGCACTCCCTGGAAACCTTGCCTGGATGGCGGCCCGGAACGCGCGTGGAACTGCGCCAATATTCGGCCGAGGGCACGCTGCTCGATGCTATTGGTTCTGCGGACTCAACAACCCCCAAGACCTTGGTGCTCAAAGACAACGGCTTGTTTGAAGCGCCCGTGCCCAGGGACTTTTACACCGCCACCTGGGAACTGCTATCTGCCGCAGAGCGCCAGAGCCTTAGGTTCACCGATGTGTTGCAAATGAAGGCCGCGATTGTCCAATCGCCGTTGCCTCGTGTACCGCTGCGCGCGGTGTTGCTGGAGCATCCGGTGCGCCGGCCAACCGTTGAAGCGGGGCTGCGCTTGCTGGGCGGTGGTCGTGGGTTTCGAAAGCTTGTGGCCGGCGTTTTTGGTCCATCAGAGGCGTCGATAAACGCTCGGGTGCGCAAATTGTACCCCTCCTTGGACGATGAGGCGGTCGCTGCCTTTATCCAGTCATTGGGCAAGGATGTTAACGCTGGGTTGAAACTTCGGGAAGCTGAGTTCGAGACGCTGAAGAAGGAATTGGACGTTTGGGTTCAGGCCAATACACCGGAATCAGACCGGTCGGACCCCTTTGCCCCAGCACCTTTCATCGCCCAGGAGATTATCGGCCAATGGCGTCGCACGGGTAGAGGCCCCATGCAGTTACGCATGGGTAGCGACCCGCTGGAGCTGCCGATATTGAGCGCCAACTTCAGTCATATCGAAACGCTTGAGCTCTCCGGTGTAAGGCGTTTTGGCAACGCTGACGCTTTCCTTAAAAAATTCACTCACCTCAAAGGTTTGAGGATTAGCAGTTGCGGGCTCACCGAGTTGCCCGCCGCCATTGGTGAAATGAGCAACCTGACCTCGCTGAATCTGGCCTCTAACAGCCTTCGCTTGACCCCACAAAGCGCCAGAATGCTGAGCACCCTCGGCAACCTTGAAGAACTCTACCTCACCAATAACCCGCTGGGGATTGCTCCGAACTTCAGTGCGATGCCCCGCTTGAGAGCGCTGAGTTTGAGCAATACGCAGCTGGATCAGTGGCCAACGGGGCTGGACGCGCGCACAGGTCTGGAGCTGGTTAACTTGAGCCATAACTTTTTGCGTGAGGTACCCGAGCAATACCTCAACCCGACCAATGAACAGCTTGACGCGACGGCGCGACTCAATGGTGTCACCTTGCTTGAGGGCAACCGATTCCCCGCTGATTACTGGCAGAAGTTTGATAACTATTGGCGACGCCTGAATCAAGCCCTGCCGGAGTTGGTGAAAAGCGCTCGCGACGGCGCGTTCGACAGTGACAACCCCAGGCTTGAAAAGATTCGACGCATGTACCCGGACAAACCCATGCACGAGGCCAGGGAGTTTATCTGGGGGTTGGGCGAGGGCGCCGATGCAGAATTGGCCAGGCTTGAACTGGAATTCAACACGTTGGACCGGCAGTTGAACGCCTGGACGTTTTCGGGCGGCGGTGAACGCCAACGCTACGTGCGGGCCGATCAACGGCAAGCCAACGCAGGCGGGCTGGACGATCGTAACCTGGCCCAGCAACGGATCCTCGCTTGCTGGCGCCGGGACACCGCGCAAAAGCTTAACAATGACGGGCAACCGATAGGCCTGGAACTGGACTTGAGTGGCCTGACATTACCGAGCTTGCCGGACTTGGATGTCGATTTCAGCCATGTTGGCTCACTCAAGTTGAACAACATGAACCTCAGCACTTCGCCGGAAGGGTTCCTTACGCGTTACCGGCATCTGCGCTGGCTGGACCTGTCAAATAATCAGCTGCGCGAACTGCCACCGGCCCTGGGGGAGATGCATGGCCTGACCCGCTTGTTTTTGCAGAACAACCAGATTCGCCTGAGTCCCGAAACGGCGCAGATTCTGTCGCAGCGCGTGACCCTGCGAGCGCTATGGATGCAGGGTAACTCGTTGGGCATTGCGCCGGATTTCAGCCTGATAACCGATATGCGTTCACTCTCCTTGAGCAACGCCGGTATTGATACCTGGCCTGCCGGTTTGACGGAACAACCGAACCTGGACCAGATAGACCTGCGCAATAACAACATCACGAGCATTCCGGCCTCAGTCATTGCGCCGCCTGACGCACAGTTGGCGCAAACCGCACGGGTTAATAATGTGACTTCGGTATCCGGTAATCCTTTGACCGAGGGCACCCTGCAACAGGTCAGGCAATACAACCTGCGACTTGAACAGGCAGACCTGGCATCAGCGCAGAATCCCAACCTGTTGGTCGCCACCGCGCTGCACCCACGTGCCGCGGTTGTGCCCAGTGCCGGTGTGCAGCAGCCGTTCTTGCGTTGGACCCAGGATTTGTCTGTGGACCAGGTGTCAGCCAGACAGACTCAGTGGCAGGCACTGCGTGGTGAAGAGCGCGCCGGCCCGTTCTTCGACATCCTCAATCGCCTGCAGCAAGCTGGTTCCGGGCATGCCGACCTGCAACGTCGCGTCTGGGAAGTGATCGACAGCATCAGCGAAAACACACCTGAATCGGAAAAACACCGCGACGAACTATTCGGCCAGGCCGGCGAGCCAGGTTGCTGTGATCTCGCCGCGTTCTCCTTCAGCAATTTGGAAGTCAAGACGCTGGTCTACAGGGCGCGCGCCCAGGCTGCCGGGCAGGTGCAAGGCGCGCAGCTGTCGAGTTTGTCCAAAGGTTTGTTCCGTTTGCACGAAGTCGACAAGGTTGCCTCGGCAGACATCCAGCGCAGCGAGGCCATCGTCCGTGACCCCGCAGTGTCGATGGCCGATAAGTTGCCCCATACCCGGCGCTTGTCGGAAGAGGTGGAGATCAGGCTGGCGTATCGCTTCGGCCTCAAGGACCGGCTGCAATTGCCGGGGCAGCCGCAAAATGTCAGGTTCACCAGCTTGGTTGGCGTCACGCCGGCGATGCTGGATGCTGCGTACGCAAAAATCATCGCCCTGGACAACTCCGTCGCAGAGTTTCAGGCGCTGTTGTCCCGTGAGTTTTGGCAGGATCATGTGACACACAAGTACCGCGAGCAATTTGATGCGCAAAGCGAGCCCTATCAGCAGCAGTTAAGCGCACTGCATGAGAAGCACGTTGCCAAGTCGTTGTCCGACACGGTCTATAAAGCCAAAGCCGATGAGTTGCAGGCGCAGCTGGCGATTAAGGAAGGCGCCCTGATCCAGGCGCTGAGCCGACAGGAAATCGCGGAGATTCTGCTACCACGCGAAACCCTTGAAGTGCTGGTTGAACCCAGCACGAACACAACGCGTGAGTTACAACTCTCACAGTCGCGAGCCATCGAGTTCAATGGCAAGCAGTACTTTGTGGCAAGCCTGCCGGATGCGGATGGCGAGCACTACCTGTTGTGGGTGCAGGCGCCGGATAATCCGTTTGTGTTGGCCAGTAGCGGGATCATCGCCAAGCCCAATGCCGAGGGGGTCTGGAAGCGACCACGTACGCCGGGAGGTATGAGACCCGCGGTTTCCGATGATGAATTTGAAGACGCACCCGAGTCCATGCCGATGGCTCCCTACACGGCGCAAGAACTCAGTTTCATGAGACGTGAGGTTCATTTTACTGAAGCGCCAAATCGCGTCGGCAGTTATAACCGCGCGAACAACGGTAAGTACCCGCTCAGGGACTATCAGGGCAGGCCGATACGTATTCGAAAACTGCAACGAAACGTCGACCTGGCGGAGTCCGGCAAGCGATACACGTCGGATCAGATCAAGCCTTACATTAAGTTTGGAGGGTATGAAGAGGTCGGCGCCCGTTATGAAGAACAACTGCAGTGGCGTACGTTCACTGCGCAGGATATGAAAGTGCCCCAGGAAAGCTCGCTGATAGGGCAGTCCATGGTGGCGGCCAACCGGCGTATCGCTAAAGGCGAAATACTCGGTGTATACGGCGGCACGGTACTTCCCACCGGAATATTTGGCCCATCAGGTCAAACCTACACGATGCTGGTCAGCGAACTACCGATACTTGGCGGCATGCAACTGGGCAGGGAGCCGGTCCACCTGTCCGGGGACAACATCCTCTCCAGGATCAATACCAACTTTGAATATGATGTTGATGGCAAACCCGTACGCCAGGCTTTGGGGGGGTATAACGTGGAGGCCGTGCCGTTCGACGTTGAGGCGGATATGTGGCTTGGCGTGGGGCCTGAGGCCATACTAAAAAGAAAGAAATTTACACTGACGACGGTATTTGCGACCGAGGATATTGCGGCCGGTACCGAGCTGCGAATGGATTATCAGTACACCGAAGGCATGATTAAAACACTGTTCGCATAAGGCGCTGTTGATCAGCTAAACCACAGTCGGCGTGGGAGCGGGCTTGCTCGCGATTGCGGTGTGTCAGTTGAAAACTACTTATCTGACACACCGCCATCGCGAGCAAGCCCGCTCCCACCGTTAGCTGCGTTCGGCTTGGCTAGAACAAAAAGTAGCGCTGGGCCATCGGCAGCACTTCCGCCGGTTCGCACCACAGCAACACGCCGTCGGCCTTGACCTGATAGGTCTGCGGGTCCACCTCTATATCCGGCAGGTAGTCGTTGTGGATCAGGTCGGTTTTCTGCACGTTGCGGCAACCTTTGACCACCGCGATTTGCTTCTTCAAACCCAACGCTTCGGGCAACCCGGCGTCCTGCGCAGCCTGGCTGATAAAGGTCAGGCTGGTGGCGTGCAAAGCGCTGCCAAAGCTTGCGAACATGGGGCGGTAGTGCACCGGCTGCGGGGTGGGAATCGACGCGTTGGCGTCACCCATCAAGCTTGAAGCAATCGCGCCGCCCTTGAGAATCAAGGTCGGCTTGATGCCGAAAAACGCCGGGCGCCACAGCACCAGGTCAGCCCATTTGCCCACCTCGATGGAGCCGACAATGTGGCTGACGCCGTGGGTGATCGCCGGGTTGATGGTGTACTTGGCGATATAGCGTTTGATGCGGAAATTGTCGTTGCCGGGGCCGTCACCGGGCAGCGCGCCGCGCTGTTTTTTCATCTTGTCGGCGGTCTGCCAGGTCCGCGTAATCACTTCGCCGACGCGGCCCATGGCCTGGCTGTCGGAGCTGATCATCGAGAACGCGCCGAGGTCATGCAGGATGTCTTCAGCGGCGATGGTCTCGCGGCGGATGCGGCTTTCGGCGAACGCCACGTCTTCGGCGATGCTTGGGTCCAGGTGATGGCAGACCATCAACATGTCCAGGTGCTCGTCGATGGTGTTGCGGGTGAACGGCCGGGTCGGGTTGGTGGAGCTGGGCAACACGTTCGGCAAACCGCAAGCCTTGATGATGTCCGGCGCGTGGCCGCCACCGGCACCTTCGGTGTGGTAGGTGTGAATGGTGCGGCCCTTGAGCGCGGCGAGGGTGGTTTCGACGAAGCCGGATTCGTTGAGCGTGTCGCTGTGGATCGCCACCTGCACATCGTACTGATCGGCCACGTTGAGGCAATTGTCGATGCTGGCCGGGGTGGTGCCCCAGTCTTCATGCAACTTCAACCCGATGGCGCCGGCCTTGACCTGTTCGATCAACGGCTCGGGCAGACTGGCGTTGCCCTTGCCGGTAAAACCGATGTTCATCGGGAACGAATCGCTGGCTTGCAGCATGCGCGCCAGGTGCCACGGCCCTGAGGTGCAGGTGGTGGCGTTGGTGCCGGTGGCCGGTCCCGTGCCGCCACCGATCATGGTGGTCACGCCGCTGGTCAGCGCTTCTTCGATCTGCTGCGGGCAGATGAAGTGCACATGGCTGTCGATGCCGCCGGCGGTGAGGATCATGCCTTCACCGGCGATCACTTCGGTACTGGCGCCGATGGCCATGGTTACGCCCGGTTGAATGTCCGGGTTACCGGCCTTGCCGATCGCGTGAATGCGCCCGTTTTTCAGGCCGACGTCAGCCTTGACGATGCCCCAGTGGTCGATGATCAGCGCGTTGGTGATCAGCGTGTCCACGACCTCATGGGCGAGCAATTGGCTCTGGCCCTGGCCATCGCGGATCACCTTGCCGCCGCCGAATTTGACTTCTTCGCCGTAAACGGTGAAGTCCTGCTCGACTTCGACGAACAGCTCGGTGTCGGCCAGGCGGACCTTGTCACCGACGGTGGGGCCGTACATGTCGGCATATGCCTGACGACTGATTTTCATAGCCTAATTCCTCGCATATGAGTTGCAAGCTTCAAGCTGCAAGCCTCAAGTAAAAGCCAATATGTGCGCCGCAAACTGCTCTTTCTTGCAACTTGAGGCTTGGAGCTTGAAGTCGACCTACAAGTCGCCCATGACCTTTCCTGTAAACCCAAACACTCGGCGTTCCCCGCTCAGGTCGACGAGCTCGACAGTCCTCGCCTGCCCCGGCTCAAAGCGCACCGCCGTGCCCGCCGGAATATTCAGGCGCATGCCACGGCTCGCGGCGCGGTCAAAGGTCAGCGCGTCATTGGTCTCGAAAAAATGATAATGCGAGCCCACCTGAATCGGCCGATCACCGCTGTTGGCCACGCTCAGGCTAACGGTGCGCCGGCCCACGTTGAGTTCGATGTCGCCAGGCTGGATCTGATATTCGCCAGGAATCATGCAGGTTGCCCCAAGGTCTTGAAGTAGATGGCGGTCGGCGTATAACGCCCGTCCGGGCTTTGGCAATAGTCGGGCAACTCACCGATCTTGGTGTAGCGCAACGACTGGTAAAAAGCTTCGGCACCCGAACCGGCCTCGGTGTCGAGGTACAACAGGCCGCGCTTGTGCTGGCGCGCGGCGAGTTCCAGAGTACTCATCAATTGTTGCCCCAAACCATGGCGGCGCGCGCTGCTGTGCACCAGCAGTTTTTGCACCTCGGCGCGGTTCTGGCCATTGGCTTTCTGGCACAGCGCCAATTGCACGCTGGCGATCACTTTTTCGTCGCGCACCACCACCCACAGCAGCAGGCTCGCGTCTTCAATACTGGCCTGCACCCCGCTCAGATAGGCACGCGCCTGGGCCTCATCGAAGTCATCCATGAAGCCCACCGAGGCGCCATGCTTGACCGCGTCGAGCAGCAGCTCGATCAAGCCCTGGCGGTAATGCGCAAAACTTTCAGCATTCACTCGACGCAGTTGAGCAGTGTTCATCGATCTCACTCCTTGGGCGGTTCGGCGCCCGGATTCAATGTCAGTTGCATAAAGGTCAGGTCCAGCCAGCGGCCGAACTTGATGCCCACGTGCGGCATCTGCCCGGTGGTGACGAACCCCAGGCGCTCGTGCAGGCGCACAGACGCCTGGTTGCCGCTTTCGATGGCCGCGACCATCACATGCTTGCCGCAGGCGCGGGCACGTTCGATCAGTGCTTGCATCAGGCGCGGGCCAAGGCCTTTGCCGCGCTGGTCATTGCGTACATATACCGAGTGTTCGACGCTGTAGCGGAAACCCTCGAAGGGCCGCCAGTCGCCGAACGAGGCGTAGCCGGTGACCTCAGCGTTTTCCACCGAAACCAGAATCGGGTATGCCTGCGCCTGGCGCGCGCTGAACCAGGCCTGACGGTTGGCCAGGTCTACCGGTTGTTCGTTCCAGATCGCCGTGGTGTTGAGCACCGCGTCGTTGTAGATGTGCAGAATCGCTGGCAAGTCTTGCCAGGTGGCATCACGAATCATGGCCGGGCCTCACGCGATAGGCTGGTGGACGGTGACCAGCTTGGTGCCATCGGGAAACGTGGCCTCCACCTGAATGTCGGGGATCATTTCCGGGATGCCCTCCATCACTTGTTCGCGGCTGAGCAGCGTGGTGCCGTAGTGCATCAGGTCGGCGACCGTGCGGCCATCGCGGGCGCCTTCCATCAAGGCGGCGGAAATGTAGGCGATGGTTTCCGGGTAGTTGAGCTTCACACCCCGCGCCAGGCGACGTTCGGCGACAAGGCCTGCGGTGAAGATCAACAGTTTGTCTTTTTCCCGTGGGGTCAAATCCATGGTTCAAGGTCCTTCGTGGCATACATTCTTAAATACAACAGAGATCCAGGGTGGGAGGTGGCTTGCGCCTCCCGCCTTGTGATCTTCATGTGCTCCAGATTCGGGGTGCGACGGCCGCTCGCCCAAGCACCGCCGGGCGCAGTAACTTCCATAGATCAATCAACCAGCCCCGCGCGTGCAGCGCTTCACTGGCCAGGCAGCGCGCCACCAACACACCCGGCAACTGGGTCAGGTCGCCGCGCACCGCATGCGGCAGGCTGCGGCAGGCCTCAAGCAGTTCAGGTTCGATGTCGCCAGTCAGCAGCAACGTCGCAAACACCGGTTGCCCGTCCAGCCCGATGGGCGAGTCGAGCAAGCCATCGGCGCCCACAATGCGCTGGCGTTCATGCCAGAGCAACTGGCCGTCGCGGCGAATATCCAGGTGCGATTGAAAGTGGCCGAGGTCGAAACGCTCGCCACTGGCGGGGCGGCCGAGGGCGACCACGTCCCAATAGAACAGCCGCGCATCGCCTTGCAGGTCAATGCGTGTGGTGAGTTCGGCCTGGGCGGCGCTGAACACAATGGTTTCCTGCGGCAGCCATTCCAGCGTCGCGCCGGCTTCCACGCTCAAGTCGAGCTGTTGAAACGCCGGGCCGCTGGCGCGATACCACTTGGCCGCGCCGGGGCTGGTCAATTGTGCCCAGGCACCGGCGCCGACAGTGGCGCGAATATCCAAACGGTCACCACCGGCAATTCCGCCCGGCGGGTGCACGATGATGTGCTGGCACACCTCGGGGCCTTCGGCGTACAGGTGCTTTTGCACGCGCAGCGGGCCGACGTGGCGGCGCATCACCGGGCGCGTGGTGTCGCCGAAACGCGCGTAGCCGAGCTCCAGCTCGGCGTGCCAGCTGGGAGTGAACAGGGCAGGGGAAACGGGCAGGTTCATGGTTCAGTGCTTATCGTTAGGACGCTACAGATTAGATGGTAACCAAGCCGCGCACACCCTCACTTTCCATATTTTCACCTCGGCCTTGTTGGACGATTTCCCCGCGTGACATCACCAGATATTGGTCGGCCAGCTCGGCGGCGAAGTCGTAGAACTGCTCCACCAGCAGGATCGCCATGTCGCCGCGCGCCGCGAGCTTTTTGATCACCGCGCCGATCTCTTTGATCACCGACGGCTGGATGCCCTCGGTCGGCTCATCCAGAATCAACAGGCGCGGGCGGCTGGCCAACGCGCGACCAATCGCCAACTGTTGTTGCTGGCCGCCGGACAAGTCACCGCCACGGCGGTGCTTCATCTGCAGCAATACCGGGAACAACTCATAGATAAATGCCGGCACTTCCTTGGCTTCGGCGCCCGGGAAACGCGACAGGCCCATCAGCAGGTTTTCTTCCACCGTCAGCCGCCCGAAAATCTCCCGGCCCTGGGGCACGTAGGCGATGCCGGCGTGCACGCGCTGGTGTGGTTTGAAGCCGGTGATGGTCTTGCCTTCCCAGTTCACCACGCCTTCTTTGGCTGGCAGCAAGCCCATCAGGCACTTGAGCAGGGTGGTTTTGCCGACGCCGTTACGGCCGAGCAGGCAGGTGACTTCGCCGATCTTCACGTCAAAAGACAGCCCGCGCAAGATGTGGCTACCGCCGTAGTACTGGTGCAGCTGTTGTACTTGTAGCATTGGAACTCCGTTAGTTGGGCTTCGAGCAGTAAGCTTCAAGCTGCAAGTAAGAGCAGGTCGGCACACGGTTCAGCGTTCACTTGCCGCTCGAAGCTTGAAGCTTGCAGCTCGGAAGCTGGCCGATGTGTCACCGTCCCAAATAAACTTCAATAACCCGCTCATCGGCCTGCACCTGTTCCAGCGACCCTTCGGCCAGCACGCTGCCTTGGTGCAACACGGTCACGTGGTCTGCAATCGAGCCGACAAAGCCCATGTCGTGTTCCACTACCATCAACGAATGCTTGCCCGCCAGGCGCTTGAACAGTTCAGCGGTAAACTCGGTTTCGGCGTCGGTCATGCCCGCCACCGGTTCGTCCAGCAGCAACAGTTGCGGGTCTTGCATCAACAGCATGCCAATTTCCAGAAACTGCTTTTGCCCATGCGACAGCAGCCCGGCCGGGCGCTGCACCGAGGCGGTCAGGCGCAGGGTGTCGAGCACTTCATCGATGCGGTCTTTCTGCTCGCCGCTCAGGCGTGCACGCAGGCTGGCCCACACCGACTTGTCAGCCTTTTGCGCCAGTTCCAGGTTCTCGAACACGCTGAGCGCTTCGAACACCGTGGGTTTCTGGAACTTGCGCCCGATGCCCGCCTGCGCAATCTGCACTTCGCTCAGGCTGGTCAAATCGAGGGTTTCGCCAAACCAGGCCTTGCCATGGCTCGGCCGGGTCTTGCCGGTGATCACGTCCATCAGCGTGGTTTTGCCCGCACCGTTTGGGCCGATGATGCAACGCAATTCGCCGACGCCGATGTACAGGTTCAAGTCGTTGAGCGCCTTGAAGCCATCGAAGCTGACGCTGACGTCTTCCAGGGTCAGGATAGTGCCGTGGCGCGTGTTCAGGCCGACGCCTGCGGCATGGCCGATACCGATCGCATCACGGCCGCTGCCCGCATCAAGAATAGGTTCGAGCATAAATTCCGCCGTCGCTGTGACTCTCATTGTTCACCCCGTTTCTTCAACAGGCCGATCACACCCTTGGGCAAATACAAGGTGACGAGGATGAACAGCGCGCCCAAAAAGAACAGCCAGTATTCCGGGAAGGCCACGGTGAACCAGCTCTTCATGCCGTTCACCACGCCCGCGCCGAGCAACGGGCCGATCAAGGTGCCGCGCCCGCCCAAGGCTACCCACACGGCGGCTTCAATCGAGTTGGTCGGCGACATTTCGCTGGGGTTGATGATGCCCACTTGCGGCACGTACAACGCGCCGGCCAAGCCACACAACACCGCGCTCAACACCCACACAAACAACTTGAAACCACGCGGGTCATAGCCGCAGAACATCAGGCGGTTCTCGGCATCGCGCAGTGCGGTCAATACCCGCCCGAACTTGCTCTGCGCCAAGCGCCAGCCGGTGTACAGGCTCGCCACCAGCAGCACCACCGTGGCCACAAACAGCACCGCCCGCGTGCCCGGTTCGGTGATCCCGAAGCCCAAAATACTGCGGAAATTGGTGAAGCCGTTATTGCCGCCAAACCCGGTCTCGTTGCGAAAAAACAGCAGCATCCCGGCAAAGGTCAGCGCCTGGGTCATGATCGAGAAATACACGCCCTTGATCCGCGAGCGGAAGGCGAAGAAACCGAATACCAGCGCCAGCAGACCCGGCGCCAGCACCACCAGGCACATGGCCCAGAGGAAGTGCTCGGTGCCCACCCAATACCACGGCAATTCGCTCCACGACAAAAAGGTCATGAACGCCGGCAGTTCATCGCCGGACGCCTGGCGCATCAGGTACATGCCCATCGCATAACCGCCGAGGGCAAAAAACAAACCGTGGCCGAGCGACAACATCCCGGCATAGCCCCACACCAAGTCCAGCGCCAGCGCGACAATCGCGTAGCACAGAATTTTGCCCACCAATGTCAGGGTGTAGGCCGACACGTGCAGCGGGTTTTCCGGTGACAGCAGTGAACACAACGGCAGCGCCAACAGCAGGGCCAACATCACCCCGCCGAGCGCTATCGTCACCTTGGGGCCGACCTTTTGCGTGGCCGTAAGCATCAATGGCTGGTTCATCAGTCGATCACCCGTCCTTTCAGTGCGAAGAGTCCTTGCGGGCGCTTCTGAATAAACAGAATGATCAGCGCGAGGATCAGGATTTTGCCGAGCACGGCGCCGATCTGCGGTTCGAGAATTTTGTTGGCAATGCCCAAACCGAAAGCCGCCATTACGCTACCGGCCAACTGGCCGACACCGCCGAGTACCACCACCAGGAACGAGTCGATGATGTAGCTCTGGCCGAGGTCCGGGCCGACGTTGCCGATCTGGCTGAGTGCTACGCCGCCAAGGCCGGCGATGCCGGAACCGAGGCCAAACGCGAGCATGTCTACGCGCCCGGTCGGCACGCCGCAGCAGGCGGCCATGTTGCGGTTCTGGGTAACCGCGCGCACGTTGAGGCCCAGGCGGGTTTTGTTCAGCAGCAGCCAGGTCAGCACCACCACGCACAGCGCAAACGCGATGATCACGATGCGGTTGTACGGCAGCACCAGGTTGGGCAGCACTTGAATGCCGCCCGACAGCCACGCAGGGTTCGCCACTTCAACGTTCTGCGCGCCGAACACCAGGCGCACCAGTTGGATCAGCATCAAGCTGATGCCCCATGTCGCGAGTAGCGTTTCCAGAGGGCGGCCATACAGGTGACGAATCACCGTGCGTTCCAGCGCCATGCCGATGGCGGCGGTGACGAAAAACGCCACCGGCAGCGCAATCAGCGGGTAGAACTCAATGGCGCCGGGCACATAGCGCTGCATCATTAATTGCACGACGTAGGTGGAATAAGCACCGAGCATCAGCATCTCGCCGTGGGCCATGTTGATCACGCCAAGCAGCCCGAACGTAATCGCCAGGCCCAAAGCGGCGAGCAGCAGGATTGAACCGAGCGACATGCCGCTGAAGGCTTGGCCGAGGATCTCGCCGAACATCAATTTACGTTTGACTTGGGCCAGGCTGGTCTCGGCGGCGGTGTGCACGGCGGCGTCGCTTTCGACACCCGGCGCGAGCAACGCTTCAAGGCGCGTGCGCGCCAGCGGGTCACCGGTGCCGCCCAGCAAACGCACGGCTTGCAGGCGCACGGCCGGGTCGCTGTCGACCAGTTGCAAGTTGGCCAGGGCCAAACTGAGGGCGGTGTGTACGTCCTCGTTGGTTTCGGCGGCAACGCGCTGGTCGAGGAATTTGAGTTGCGCAGGTTGTGCGCTTTTTTGCAGGGTTTGCGCGGCGCCAAGACGCACTTTGGGGTCAGCAGCGAGCAATTGCTGGCTGGCTTGTACGTTGTCGATCAGGCCGCGCAGACGGTTGTTCAGGCGCACGGTTTTGGTTTCACCGTTTAGCGTAAGTTGACCTTGTTGCAGCGCGTCGACCAGCTCGATACGCGCCGGGTCGGGCTGAGCGGCCCAGTCCTGCAGCAGTTTGGCTTGCTGCGTCGGGTTGGCCGCAAGGAAATCTTCGGCGTCGCTGGCATGTGCGGCGAAGGCAGCAACAGCAGGGCGGCGAGGATGAAGCGGTGGAGGGCAGTGGGCATAGAAAAGTGTCCTGATCATGCGCGGTCAAACTGTGGAAGCGGGCTTGCTCGCGAATGCGGTGGATCAGTACCAAATGCTTTGACTGATGCACCGCATTCGCGAGCAAGCCCGCTCCCACATTTGATCTGTGGTGCGGCTTAGTTGCTCTTCACCGCGTAATCCGGCTTCTTGTCATTGCCAGGAATGTACGGGCTCCACGGCTGTGCACGGATCGGCTCGTTGGTCTGCCATACGACGGAGAACTGCCCATCGGCCTGGATCTCGCCGATCATCACCGGCTTGTGCAGGTGGTGGTTGGTTTTATCCATGGTCAGGGTAAAGCCCGACGGCGCGGCGAAGGTCTGGCCGGCCAGTGCTTCACGCACTTTGTCGACGTCGGTGGACTTGGCTTTTTCCGCCGCCTGCGCCCACATATGAATGCCCACATAGGTGGCTTCCATCGGGTCGTTGGTCACGGCTTTATCCGCGCCCGGCAGGTTGTGCGCCTTGGCATAGGCCTTCCAGTCGGCGACGAATTTCTTGTTCACCGGGTTCTCGACCGACTGGAAGTAGTTCCAGGCGGCAAGGTTGCCCACCAGCGGCTTGGTGTCGATGCCGCGCAGTTCTTCTTCACCCACCGAGAACGCGACTACCGGCACGTCGGTTGCCTTCAAACCCTGGTTGGCGAGTTCTTTGTAGAACGGCACGTTGGAGTCGCCATTCACGGTGGAGATGACTGCGGTTTTGCCGCCGGCGGAGAATTTTTTGATGTTGGCGACGATGGTCTGGTAATCGGCGTGGCCGAACGGGGTGTAGACCTCTTCAATATCTTTATCCGCGACGCCTTTAGAGTGCAGGAACGAACGCAAAATCTTGTTGGTGGTGCGCGGGTACACATAGTCGGTGCCCAACAGGAAGAAACGCTTGGCGCTGCCGCCTTCTTCGCTCATCAGGTATTCCACCGCAGGGATCGCCTGCTGGTTCGGCGCCGCACCGGTATAGAACACGTTAGGCGACATTTCTTCGCCTTCGTATTGCACCGGGTAGAACAACAGGCCGTTAAGTTCTTCGAACACCGGCAGCACCGATTTACGCGACACCGAGGTCCAGCAACCAAACACCACGGCGACTTTGTCCTGGGTCAGCAACTGGCGGCCTTTTTCGGCAAACAGCGGCCAGTTCGACGCGGGGTCTACGACCACCGGTTCGAGCATTTTGCCGTTGACGCCGCCCTTGGCGTTGATCTCGTCGATGGTCATCAACGCCATGTCTTTAAGCGAGGTTTCGGAGATGGCCATGGTCCCCGACAACGAATGCAGGATGCCGACCTTGATGGTCTCGGCGGCCTGTACAGTCCAGGTCAACCCCATGGCGACAATGGATGCCGACAAAGTAAAAGCCTTGATCAAGCTACGACGCTGCATGGTGCGATCTCCGTAAACCGATATTTTTGTGGGCAGATACGCAGGACTTTGCAAAGGCTGTGCCTGCGGCACTTAACACCGGGTTAAAGGGCAACTGAGCGCTGAGGCTGACGGTGCTGCGCACCAACTTGGCGCCGCAATCGCCACCGAGTGCACGGCAGGCCCTTATAAAGGGCGCAAGCACAGGCAGGCAGCGCGATTGCGCGATTGGTCTGCGCTGGCAACGGCTGAACGCGTACCTCAGCGCTTGCGCATCAAGCCGATAAAAAACAGCCCGCCGATGGCTGCCGTCGCCACGCCAATCGGCAGGTCTTCGGGGGCGATCAGGGTGCGGGCTGCGACGTCCACCCACACCAGAAACACACTGCCCAGCAGTACGCATACCGGCAGCAATCGGCGGTGCTCGGCGCCGACCAAACGGCGGGCGATGTGCGGCACCATCAGGCCGACAAAACCGATGGAACCGCTGATGGACACCAGCACGCCGGTCATCAACGACGCGACCAGGAATACTTTCAGCCGCACGTTGCGCGCGTTCAGGCCCAGGGTCACGGCGGTTTGCTCGCCGGCCATCAAGGCATTCAACGGCCGCGCCATGCCCAGCAGCAATATCAGCCCCAGCAGCACGGTAGCGGCGGGGATCGCCAGCAGCTCCCAACGCGCCAGGCCCAAGCCGCCAAGCATCCAGAACATCACCGCCGACGCGGCGCGGTGGTCGCCCATAAACAGCAGCAGGTTGGCCACCGCCATCATCACGAACGACACCGCCACGCCGCACAGCAACAGCCGGTCACTCTCCAGGCGGCCGTTACGGCTGGCCACCGCCAGCACCACCAGCATGCTCAACAAGGCCCCGATAAACGCGGCGATCGGCAAGGTCAGCACACCGATGATTTGCCCCACATGCAGCACCACAATCACCGCGCCGAGGGTGGCGCCGGAGGTCACGCCCAACAGGTGCGGGTCGGCCAGCGGGTTGCGCGTCACCGCCTGCAACACGGCACCGATCAACGCCAGCCCGGCGCCCACCAGCGCACCCAGCAGCATGCGCGGCACGCGGATCAGCCACACAATATGTTCCTGCCCCGCGCTCCAGTTGACGGCACCGATACCGAACGCCTTGTTCAGCAAAATTTGCCACACCACCTCCACCGGCACCCGCGCCGAGCCGAACCCCAGCGAGACCACACACGAGACCAGCAGCAACGCGCCCAGCGCAATCAGCAACAGCCTGTAGCGACGCGTGATCATTCGCCGTGAAACCCCTTGGCCAGCGTTTCAACCGCCAACACGTTGTCGATACCCGGCGTTGCCTGCACGTAGGGGATCACGATAAAGCGCTGGTTCTTGATCGCGTCCACTGACTGCAGGGCCGGGTTATTGAGCAGGAACTGTTGTTTTTGCTCGGCGGTGGTTTCGCTGTAGTCGACGATCACGATCACCTGCGGGTTGCGCTCCACCACGGTCTCCCAGTTGACGCGGGTCCAACTGGCGTCGACGTCATCGAGAATATTGCGGCCACCGGCGGCGGCGATCAGCGCGTGCGGCATGCCCAGGCGGCCGGACGTCATGGCGCGGTCTTCGCCGCTGTCATACAGGAACACGCGCGGTTTGCTGGCAGGCAGGTGTTTTTGCACCTCGGCAACCTGCGCCTGCATCTGCGCGATCAAGGCAGCGGCGCGGTCTTGCACATCGAAGATCTTGCCCAGGTTGCGCAGGTCGTTATAGGTGTCGTCCAGCGTGGCGGCCGGGCGCTTCATCACAAACGCGCACGACTCGGTCAGCTCATACACGTTGATCCCCAAGGGTTGCAGGGTTTGCGGTGTGAGGTCACCGCCCACGCGCATGCCGTAGTCCCAGCCGGCGAAGAAGAAATCGACGTTGGCATTCAGCAGGGTTTCCACTGACGGGTATTTGCTCGCCAGCTCCGGCAGGCCGTCGAGGATCGCCGCCATTTGCGGCGTGACCGACTTCCAGCCGGTGACGCCGCTGTAACCGGCCATGTGCGATTTGAGGCCGAGTGCGAGCATCATCTGCGTCATGTTGATGTCGTGGCTGACCGCGTGTTTCGGCGCTTCCTGAAAGGTCACGTCGCGGTTGCAGCTTTTGATGGTCACCGGGTATTCGGTCGCCGCGGCGAAGGCATGGGCAGTGCCGAACAACAGGGCGAGAGAGAGCAGGGCGCGCAGGGTCATGGTTGGGTTATCCAAGTTATTCGGGGGTAGCCGGACAAGGGGTGAGTGTCGATCAGTGCGTCGACGCCAAACACGTCGCGCAGCAACTCGACGGTCAGTACTTCGTGGGGCGTGCCGCTGGCGACGATGCGCCCGTGGTTGATCACGTACAGGCGGTCACAGAAGGCGGCGGCCAGGTTGAGGTCGTGGATGCTCGCCAGCGTGCCGATGTTCAAGCGTTTGACCAGCTTCAGAAGCTCCAGCTGATAGCGCGGGTCGAGGTGGTTGGTCGGCTCATCCAGAATCAGCAGTTGCGGTTGCTGCGCCAGAGCGCGGGCGAGAATCACCCGCTGTTTTTCACCGCCCGACAGCGTGGCAAACGCATGGTCTTCGAAGTCCTGCATACCCACCGACGTCAACACGCTGCGCACCAATTGCTGGTCGTGCAGCGTGTCGCCGTCGAACAAGCCTTTGTGGGGCGTACGGCCCATGGCGACCACTTCATCCACGCGCAAACCGAAGGCATCGGGGAATTCCTGCAGCACCACCGCGACGCGTTGCGCGCACCACTTGGCGCTGTGTTTCCACACGTTCTGATGCGCGAGCAGCACCTCGCCGAGTTGCGGTTTGCTGAACCGGTAAGCACAGCGCAACAGGCTGGTCTTGCCGCTGCCATTGGGGCCGATCAGCCCGACAAACTCCCCCGCACCGACCTGCAGGCTGGCGTCACGCAGTTGGAACTGGTGGCTGCAATGGTCGTGACCCGGTGGGGTCCAGGCCAGGCCGGTTATAGCGAGTGACGTCATCAATGTTCTCAAGGTCAGCGCAAATCAAAAATGTGGGAGCAAGCAAGCCCCTTGTTCATCGGTTGATCAGTCTTACTGGAAGGGTTACTCGCCGCAGGGCGCGGCGAGTAACGATAGCGCAGAAAGTGTTATAAGTTAACACTTATTGGCTGCGACACACAGGTCGCGCAAGGCTACACAAGGGCTCTGTTTTAGGTAGCTCGCCTGTTTCACGCAGAACCTGAAGCAGATTCACGTGGGCTAAAAAACCGCGCCAACACCAGACGGTCCAGCGCCCACACCACGATCAACGAGGCGCCTACCAGCGGAAAAATGATCGCCAGCGCGAGCATGATCAGCATCGCGGTTTTCCACTTCGGCAGGTCATGGCGCAACGGTGGAACGCCCAGCCCACCGGCTGGCCGGCGCTTCCACCAGATCACCAGACCACTCACTGCACTGAGCAGAATCATCAGGCAAATCAGCAGCACGATCAGTTGGTTGACCCAGCCGAACATCTTGCCTTCATGCAGCATCACGCCGGTTTCGGTGGCGCGTGCCAGCGTGTTGTAGTGCGCCCAGCGCACATCGGCGAGCACCTTGCCGGTGTACTGATCCATGTGCAGCGTGGCGTCGTTGCGCGGGTCGTCGGCAAATACCGCGACGGTGAACACGCCGGTGGCCGTGGTCGGGAAGGTGATGCTGTAGCCGGGCTCGACCTTGCGTGAGTTGGCCATATCGACCACCTGTTGCAGGCGCACCGTCGGCGCGGCGGGGCCTGCCTGCATCGCGCCGTGGTTCATGTGTTCGGCGTGGTCGCCGGACATCGGCATTGGCGTGTTCTCCATCGCCCACGGCACGGTCTGTTGGCTCGCGGTATTGAGGCTGCGCGCTTGCTGGTCGGACTGCGGCACGTTGTTCCACATGGCCGCCGGGAAGCGATTCCACAAGTCGGCGTATTGCTTGCCCCAGAAGCCGGTCCAGGTCATGCCGCTGAGCAGCATCACCAGCAAAAACGCCGCGCCCCAAAAGCCTGCGACTGCATGCATGTCACGCCAGAACACCCGGCCACGTGTGTTAAAGCGAGGCCACAGCACCCCGGCCGACGACTTGCCGCGCGGCCACCACAGGTACACGCCAGACACCACCAGCATCACGCCCCAGCCAGCGGCGAGTTCCACCAGGCGGTCGCCGAGCGTGCCGATCATCAGCTCGCCGTGGAGTGCGCGGGCGATGGCTTGCAGGTTGTATTTGGCATCCTGCTCGCCGAGCACTCTGCCGCGATACGGGTCGACGAACACCGTGACGTCGCGCCCGCCGTCATGCATCACAAATTGCGCGCTGCGGGTGGCATCGGCAGGCGGCAGGTATTTGCTGATCGTGCCTTGGGGGAAGGCCGCTTGCGCGCGTTGCAATTGTTCATCGGCACTTAACGCGTGCGCAGCGGGTTGCACGTTGAGCAAGTCGCCGTACATCAGCGGGTCGAGTTGCGGTTTGAACAGGTAAATGATGCCGGTCAGGGCCAACAGCACCATAAACGGCGCCACAAACAGCCCGGCGTAAAAGTGCCAACGCCAAGCCAGGTTGTAGAAAGAAACTGTTTGAGAACCCTTGTGGGAGGGGGTTGGCTCCCGATGTTTTTTATGGCCGGTGCCGGTTGGCGCGGGGCTTTCGGGAGTGTGATCAGCGCGGGTGTCAGCAGAAAACCTGGACATGACAAATTCCATCCATCAATCGTAAACAACACGGCCAGCAGCCTGCGGCTGTCTGTTTAAAGTCGGCCTGGGTGAAGTAACGTTATGCAGTGCTTACGCAGTGATGGGTGGCGCGCGGCTGCGGGCGCCGGGGAAGATGCTCTGTCGGGCATGGCCCAGGCGGGGGGCCGGGGTGAGGGCGCTGGCCGCTGGCACAGTGCCAAGCGTCAGGTACGACACACTGCCAGGCAGTGCCGGGCAACTGAACAGCAGGTCGCAATAGCCGCACTTGGCCCACAGCGCGTGATGTTCGTCGGGGGCTTTAGGGTGATGGGCATCGCCGTGACTGCCCGGCATGTCCATGGACATTTCCATCGGCATAGCGGCGTGGTGATCCATCGGCATCGCTTGGGAAATCAGCGGACCGATAAAGATCATCAGCATGGCGAACAGGCTGATCCAACTGCCGCGCATCCGGCGCTGGTGTGGAGACAACCTGGCGCGAGGGGCGCCCATCGGGTGTTGGCCTATTGAGCGTGCTGATGCCCTTGGGTGGCGGTCGGCGGCACTTTCTGCACCGACACTTCCACCTCGACCTTGCCGGCTTTTTCGAAGGTCAGGGTCAGCGGGAATTGCTTGCCATCGGCCAACAGGCTGCGGTCTTTAAGGCCCAGCAGCATCACGTGATAGGCCATCGGCGCAAAGGTCAAATCACTCTTGGCCGGTACCGCCACGCTGAGCACATGCTGCATCTTCATCAAGTCGCCCTGCATCACATGCTCATGCAGCTCGGCCTTGTCCGCCACCGGCGTCTCGACACTGAGCAAACGGTCGGCGGTAGCCCCGCTGTTATGAATCACAAAATACGCCGCGACGGTCGGCGCATTCGGCGGCAACTCCTGTGACCACGGGTCGCTGACCAGCAAGTCGCCGACCTTGTAGTCTTCGGCATTCGCGGCACTGAACACCGGCAGCAACAACGCAGCCAGTAGCAGGGAAGATTTGAGCATGGCAGTTCTCCAGAACGGTTCTAAACGCAGTTAACGTGCGAAACAGTCAGACCGTGGGGGAGGCGCGCGGGTTAAGACTCGGCCATTGCTGGCGCGGCGCAGGGTTTTGCACTGCCGCTGGCGACACGCCCGGCACCGCATCAAACCGTGTGACATACACCTGCGGCACGTGCCCCGGCAGCGCCACCCACGGCGCAGAGCCTGAGCAACACGCGCAATGCTGCAGGGTCGAATGGTCGTCTTGCTGCGGCGCCGGAATATCCAGTTTGCCCAGCGCAATGGCCTTCAGGCTGGCGCCATTCGACGAACAAAAACTGCCCCACAGCATTTGCTGAACAGGGTCTTGAGAGTGCTGCATCGCGCTGGCCATCGGCATGGCAAAGGCGTTGAACAGCACTGCGAAGCAGGCGATCCACACACTTGCAAAGCGTTGACGGGCCATGGCGGACAATCCGTAGGGTTAAGCGATCAGGCGGGTATTTAGCCTGATCGGGGGGCATAAGTAAAAAGGCGTGGTGTGGTTTGGTGTCACAGGGCTATCAGATAGCGGAGGCGTGGAGCCTCAGGCCAAGCGCTTTCATTACTTTCATGATAGTCGCGAACTCCGGATTGCCAGTGGTGGAGAGGGCTTTGTATAAACTTTCGCGTCCCAAGCCTGCGTCTCGGGCTATTTGGGTCATGCCTTGGGCACGGGCAATATCGTTGAGGGCGGTACGAATCAGCAGGCCGTCCCCCGCATCGTCTTCAAAGCAAGTCTCCAAATAGGCGGCCATCTCCAAAGGCGTTTTCAAGTATTTTGCTGCATCAAAACGGGTAAAAGACTCGCTCATGATTTATTCCTCGCTTCCAGGATTTATTGCCAGTTGTTTTGCACGCGTGATGTCTCGGCTTTGTGTCGATTTGTCGCCACCTACCAACAACAGATAAAACACCTTGTCTCGACGCGTGAAGTAAACGCGATACCCAGGGCCGTAGTGGATTCGCATTTCTGACACACCGTCACCGACAGGCTCACAGTCACCGAAATTTCCTGCCTCCGCCATTCGCAGTATCTTCAAAACGCGTACTTTGGCGAAAGGATCCCGCAGTGCTTCCAACCATCTGACAAACTCGATGGTTTCAATGAACTCAATCATCACGAATCGTATTCCTTGGGATACAGAATGGCAAGTCGCGATGCGCTGCAAAACAAATGCATCCCCATCGCGGACGTTGATGCAAAACCGCGAGAGGTGAAGTTATAGCGAGGGCTTTTGGCTGAACCAGCCAGCTGGTTCGGAAGTGGTTGTAGGGCCGGTCGACTTTTAGGTGGCGAAACCAAGCAACGTCATGTTTGGCTTGGTATCAGTAAGCACAGAAATTTCCGACAACGTTTTGAGGTTTTCCCTAGGACACTCGGTCTCTAGTCTGCGTACACCGCTGCAAACTCAGCGGTCGGGCGTCGCGGCCCGTATTTCTTCAGACGCAAAAGCGTCACCGTCTCCTTTCAGTGGGCGCTTTTTTATCGTCTACTGTGCGGCGCTATGGTGGCTGTGCGCGGGATACCTTCGGGTATGCCGGTGTTCTGGAGAATCGGTCCGCGAACCTGCGTACAGCTGCCACCCCCATCGCGTCGCGGCGATCAGTAGCAGCTCCTATTTACATCTCCGGAGCTTCACAATGATTAAACCCACCCCCAATCCCCCCGTCCTGCTGTTCACCGTGGCCGATGGCATCAGCACCGAAGACTTGTTGGTCAACCTCAGCGAAACACTCGCCTCGGCCAATGCCCTGAGCTGTGACTTGGCGTTTGACCTGGAAGGACCAAAACGCGAAGAGTTGCTGGGCATTGCGCAGTTGATCGAGTTGGCGCAGTTGCTGGCAGAGCGTGCGCACGAACGCGTCGGGCAGACGACCACCGTTTAAATGTGGGAGGGGGCTTGCCTGCGATGCAGGCGACTCGGTCTTCCAGTTGAACCGAGGTGATGCTATCGCAGGCAAGCCAGCTCCCACAGTTTGGAGTGCGCTCGGCTATTGCTTGGCGTTGAGCCTGCTTGTTGCACGTGCACTGGAGAAATTTCCGACAGGGATTTCAGGTTGTCCCTAGGACACTCGGTCTCTAGTCTGCGTACACCGCTGCAAACTCAGCGGTCGGGCGTCGCGGCCTGGAATGATTAAGTACGGCCAGCTATCAGTTGACGATTTTTTATCGTCTACTGTGCAGCGTTATGGCGGCTGTGCGCGGGATACCTTCGGGTATGCCGGCTTCCTTGATCTCCGGTCCGCGAACCTGCGCACAGCTGCCACCCATCGCATCGCGGCGCTCGGTGGCAGCTCCACTCAGATTAAGGAGCTTCACAATGATTAAACCCACCCCAAATCCCCCCGTCCTGCTGTTCACCGTGGCTGATGGCATCAGCACCGAAGACCTGTTCGTGAACCTCAGCGAAACACTCGCCTCGGCCAATGCCCTGAGCTGTGACTTGGCCTTTAACCTGGAAGGACCAAAACGCGAGGAGTTGCTGGGCATTGCGCAGTTGATCGAGTTGGCGCAGTTGCTGGCGGAGCGTGTGCACGAACGCGTCGGGCAGACGACCACCGTTTAAATGTGGGAGGGGGCTTGCTCCCGATGGCGGTGGTTCAGCCAACACATCAGTGACTGACACACCGCCATCGGGAGCAAGCCCCCTGCCACATTAGAAAAGTGTTGTTCAGAGGTCGATGATTGCCTTCAGCAGCGCGGCCACGGTGGTGAATTCCCGATCCACAGCAGCCAGCACCGGCCGCTTCAACACCACCACCGGCACTCCACGTTCCCGCGCCACTTCAAGCTTGGGCTCGGTGGCCGCACTGCCGCTGTTCTTGCTGATCAGCACGTCAATCCCACGCCGCTCAAACAACGCGCGCTCATCTTCAATCAGAAACGGCCCACGTGCGCCGATCACTTCGCAGCGTTCATTGCCGGGGTACACATCCAGCGCGCGCAGGGTCCAAAACTGCTCGGCGGGGATCTCATGCAGATGCTGCAACGGCTCGCGGCCCAGCGTGAACAACGGACGCTTGAACGGTTTCAACGCTTCAATCAATTGGGCCCAATCACTTACCTCGCGCCAGTCATCCGCCGCCTGCGGTTGCCACGCGGGGCGCCGCAATGCCCAGCTTGGAATACCGCATAAGCGCGCCGCCAGGGCCGCGTTCTGGCTGATCTGCGCGGCATAGGGGTGCGTGGCATCAAGTATCAAACTGATGTTTTCATCGCGAACAAACTGCGCCAAACCTTCGGCCCCGCCATAACCGCCGACACGCACTTGGCAGGTCAGGTCCGTCGGTACGCGACCCACGCCCGCGAGGCTGTAGATATGCTGCGGGCCGAGCGTGCGGGCAATCGCCAGCGCTTCAGTCACGCCGCCCAGCAACAGAATGCGCTTCATAGCGGCTTCACCACGTCCAGCAAAGTGATCGGCAGCGCCTGGCGCCACGTATCAAACTCGCCCAACGGCTGAGCCTGAGCCACATGGATGCGTGTCAGTTCGCCGCCGTGCTGGTCGCGCCAGTTCATCAAGGTCATTTCACTTTGCAGGGTCACCGCATTGGCGACGAGCCGACCACCGGGGCGCAGGTGTTGCCAGCAGGTGTCGAGCACGCCGTCGCGGGTGACGCCGCCGCCAATGAAGATCGCATCCGGTGCTTCCAGGCCCTGCAAAGCGTGCGGCGCCTTGCCGCGAAGCAGTTGCAGGCCGGGCACGCCAAGAGCGTCGCGGTTGTGTTCGATCAACCCTTGGCGGCCTGCATCGGCTTCAATCGCCACGGCGCGGCAGCTTGGGTGCGCGCGCATCCATTCGATGCCGATGGAGCCGCTGCCCGCGCCGACATCCCACAACAGTTCGCCAGGCATTGGCGCGAGGCGGGCGAGGGTCATGGCGCGCACATCGCGCTTGGTCAGTTGGCCGTCGTGTTTGAACGCGGCGTCGGGCAGCCCGGCGAGGCGTGACAGGCGCGGCGTGTTGGCGTCGGCCAGGCAGTCGATGGCGACCAGATTCAAATCGGCGACTGAACGGTGTTTCCACTCCTCTGCCAGCCCGTCGATACGCTGCTCGGCCGCGCCGCCCAGGTGTTCAAACACGCTCAACCGGCTAGGCGCAAACCCGGACTCAACCAACAGCGCGGCAATCTGCGCAGGGCTGCGCCCATCATTACTCAGCACCAGCAACCGAGTGCCACTGGCCAGGTGCGCATTAATCGCCGCCATTGGCCGAGCCACCACGGATAACGTCACCACGTCCTGCAACGGCCAACCGAGCCGCGCCGCCGCCAGTGAAACCGACGAAGGCGCCGGTAAAATCAGCAACTCTTCAGCCGCCACCTGCCGCGCCAAACTGGCGCCCACGCCATAGAACATCGGGTCGCCGCTGGCCAGCACACACACCGGCTCGCCGCGCCGCGCCAGCACCGGCTCCAGCGTAAACGGGCTCGGCCACAGCTGGCGTTCGCCACGAATACACACCGGCAACAGGTCCAACTGGCGTTGGCCACCTATAATCCGCGAGGCGCGCAGCAAGGCATGCCGGGCGTTTCTGCCGAGCCCTTTGAAGCCGTCTTCACCGATGCCTACTACCGTCAGCCAGGGCGACATATCAATTCCTTGAACGACATCCGACGGGCAGGCTTTTCATGCCGCCGGACAAAGCAGGCATAATACCGCGCCTTTACCCGTCAACCGGTAGCCCCGTGAACCCAACGCCTGCTCTGAATACTTTGCGCCCCTCGGCTTGCCCGGGGTTGCTGCGTATCGTCCAGGCGTTGGATGGCGGCATTTGCCGGATCAAATTGGCCGGTGGTTCGATCAGCGCAGCGCAAGCCCATGCGCTGGCAGACGCCGCCCAGGCCTACGCCGGCGGGGTGATCGAGGCGACCAACCGCGCCAATCTGCAGATTCGCGGTATTGGCGCCGAGCAAGGCGCCTTGATTGCCGCGCTGTTGGCCGCAGGTTTAGGCCCGAACAACGCCGCCGGTGACGACGTGCGCAACCTGATGCTCAGCCCCGGCGCCGGTATCGACCCGCAGATGCTGTTCGACACCCGCCCGCTGGCCGAGCAGATCCTCGCGACGCTGCAAAACCACCCGCGCTTACATGAGCTGTCGGCCAAGTTCGCCGTGCAACTGGATGGCGGTGAGGCGCTGGCGATGCTCGAACATCACCATGACCTGTGGCTGTCAGCCTTTGAGCGCGAGGGCGAGACGCTGCTGGCGTTCGGCCTGGCCGGTTGCCCTGGGCTGGATGCGCCGTTGGCGGCGGTGCGGCTGGACCAAGGCCATGCACTGGTGGTCGGCGTGCTGGAGGCGTTTCTCGACCTCGCCACGCCTGAGCAAACGCGCATGCGCCATTTGGCTGTGGATAACTTGCTGCGCCATCTCAGCCTGCCGCTGCTGCCGGTTGATGGCTTCAAGCGCCCGGCCAGTGGCGCTGTGTTGCACCTGGGAAGTTATCCACAGCGTCAAAAAGATCAGCACTACGTCGCTGCTGTTGCCCCCTTGGGGCGCCTCGACTCGATGATGCTCAAGGGCGCCGCGCAGCTCGCCAGCGAGTACGGCGACGGCACGTTGCGTTTCACACCCTGGCAGGGCGTGCTGCTGCCCAACGTTAAACACCCTCACGCGGTGACCGAAGGCCTGATGCAACTCGGCTTTCTCTGTTCAGTCGAGCAACCCTTGGCGCGCATGATCGCCTGTACCGGTTCCAGCGGTTGCGGCAAAGGCCTGGCCGACACCAAGGCCGACGCCGTGCAACTGGCCGCGCTGCAACCCGGCGCTGAGGTGCACCTGTCGGGCTGTTCGCGCTCCTGCGCCGCCGCGCACACCGCGCCGGTCACCTTGCTGGCAGTGAGCCCCGGCCACTACGACGTCTATTTTCGCGAGGCAGCCCAGCCAGGTTTCGGCCGGCTGCACGCGCGCACTCTTTCTATTGAAGCGGCGGGCGCCCTGCTGCGCGCTCGCCCACGGAGCAACACCGATGATTGATTACATCCGCGACGGTCAGGAGATCTATCGCAACTCCTTCGCCATTATTCGCGCGGAAGCCAAGTTGGAGCGCATCCCGGCCGACCTGGAAAAACTCGCCGTGCGGGTGATTCACGCGTGCGGCATGGTTGACGCCATTGACGGCCTGCAGTTTTCCGAAGGCGCAGGCAAGGCCGGGCGCGATGCACTGGCGGCGGGCGCGCCGATTTTGTGCGATGCGCGGATGGTCTCTGAAGGCGTGACGCGCACCCGCCTGCCAGCGAATAACCAGGTGATTTGCACCCTGCGCGACGACAGCGTGCCGGCGTTGGCGCTTGAGCTGGGCAACACCCGCTCCGCTGCCGCGCTGGAGCTGTGGCGCCCGCACCTGGAGGGCAGTGTGGTGGTGATCGGCAACGCGCCGACCGCGTTGTTCTACCTGCTCGAAATGCTCGATGCCGGCGCGCCGAAGCCTGCGTTGATTCTCGGTTTTCCGGTAGGCTTTGTCGGCGCTGCCGAATCCAAGGCGATGCTGGCGGCCGATAGCCGTGGCGTGCCGTTCGTGATCATGCAAGGCCGCTTGGGCGGCAGTGCAATGGCCGCCGCTGCGGTGAACGCCTTGGCCACGGAGGTCGAATAATGCCCGCACGCGGACGTTTGCTTGGCCTGGGCGTAGGCCCCGGCGACCCGGAACTGATCACCGTCAAAGCCCTGCGCTTGCTGCGCGAGTCGCCGGTGGTGGCGTACTTCGTGGCCAAGGGCAAGAAGGGCAACGCCTTCGGTATCATCGAGGACCACTTGGTGGCGCAGCAGACGCTGATGCCGCTGGTGTACCCGGTGACCACCGAGGCGCTGCCGGCGCCGCTGTCCTACGAGCAAGTGATCAGCGACTTCTACGACCGGGCCAGCCTGGACGTGGCCGCGCACCTGGATGCCGGCCGCGATGTGGCGGTGATCTGTGAAGGCGATCCGTTTTTCTACGGCTCCTACATGTACCTGCACGACCGCTTGGCCGAGCACTATGAGGCACAGGTTATCCCCGGCGTGTGCTCGATGTTGGGCGGTGCTTCGGTACTCGGCGCGCCGCTGGTGTATCGCAATCAGAGCCTGTCGGTGCTGTCGGGCGTGTTGCCGCATGACGACCTCAAGCGTCGCTTGGCCGATGCGGATGCGGCGGTGATCATGAAGCTGGGGCGCAACTTCCACAAAGTGCGTCAGGTGCTGGAAGAACTCGGTTTGGCCGAGCGCGCGTTGTACGTGGAGCGCGCGACCATGTCGAACCAGAAAATCGTGCCGCTGGCTGAGGTTGACCCGACGTCGTCGCCGTACTTCTCGTTGATCATCGTTCCGGGTGAAAGGTGGCAAGGTTGATGACCCCGGCGATCATTATTCTGGGCCAGGGCAGCCTGGCCACTGCGCGCAAGATCGCGCAGGTTTACCCCGGCGCGTTGATCCACGGCTTGGCCGGGCGGGTTGACGGTGCCGACCAGGTGTACAGCGAGTTTGGCGCGACCCTGCGCCAGCTTTATCAACAAGGCACGCCGCTGATCGCGCTGTGCGCCGCCGGTATCGTCATCCGCACGCTGGCGCCGCTGCTGCTGGAAAAAGGCGAAGAACCCGCCGTGCTCGCCGTGGCCGAAGACGGCAGTGCCGTGGTGCCGTTGCTCGGTGGGCTGGGCGGGGTGAACGTGATGGCGCGCGACATCGGCGCTGCACTCGGTGTGGCCGCGGCGATCACCACCAGCGGCGAGCTGCGTTTCGGCACTTGCCTGCTCAACCCGCCAGCGGGGTATCAGTTGGCCGACCTTGAGCTGGGCAAGCGTTTTGTCTCGGACTTGTTGGCGGGCGCACCGGTGCGTATCGAAGGTGCGGCGCCGTGGCTGCACCAGGCCAACCTGCCGCAGGATCAGCAGGCCGACTTGACGATTCATGTGGGCAACGCCGAGCGCGTGCCGGCGGCGAATGAATTGCTGATTTATCCAAAAAATGTCTGCGTTACCTGCCAGCCGGGCGCGGATCTGGCCGCGCGTGTGCGGTTGGCGTTGCATCAGGCTGGCATCGCCGTGCAGTCGCTGGCGTGCCTGTTGGCCAGTGAAACGCACATGGCCGAGGCGTCGTTGCAGGCGGCGGCGCTGGAACTGGGGGTGCCGCTGCGGTTTGCTGAGGTGGCGCAACACGCCGACGTTGTTATCACTGTGGCCGAGCAACCGCTGAACCTGTCGCACGTCGGTCGCCCGCGTGGCCGCCTCGCTGTGATCGGCCTCGGCCCCGGCGCCGCCGAGTTGATGGTGCCGGCGGTCAAGGCTGAATTGGCGCGTTGCACCGATGTGCTGGGCTACGAAACCTATGTGAGCATGGCCGGGCCGTTTCGTGATGACCAGGTGCAGCACTGCACCGACAACCGCGAAGAAATGCAGCGCGCGCGCCATGCGTTTGAGCTGGCTGCGCAAGGCCGTTCGGTGGTGGTGGTGTCGTCCGGCGACCCTGGCGTGTTCGCCATGGCCGCCGCCGTGATCGAAGCCTTGCACGAATCGAGTGACGCGGCCTGGCATCAAGTCGACCTGCAGATATTGCCGGGCGTCTCGGCGTCTCTGGCCACCGCCGCGCAAGCGGGTGCGCCGCTGGGCCATGATTTTTGCGTGATGTCGCTGTCCGACAACCTCAAGCCTTGGTCGATTATTGAAAAGCGCCTGGACCTCGCGTCCCAGGCCGACCTGGCGCTGGCGTTCTATAACCCGATCTCGCGTGCGCGGCCCTGGCAACTCGGGCGTGCGCTGGAAATCGTGGCGCTGCATCGCACGCCTGAAACCCCGGTGGTGCTGGGGCGTGATATTGGTCGCCCCGGCCAGACGCTGCGCGTCACCACGCTCGGGCAATTGACGCCTGCGCAGGTCGACATGCGCACCATGGTGCTGATCGGCTCGTCCACCACGTGCGTGTTCCCGCGCGCGGGTGGCGGTGAATGGGTGTACACGCCGCGCTGGTACGGCGAAAAACCGGCCTCCTGAAAACGCCCCGCCACGCGCGAGAAAGCTCCGAATAACGCCAGGTAAAAATCTGCCGTTGTTCGGGGCTTTTTCTTTTTTTATCGATGAAATACGTAATGCCCACAGGCGCGCCTTGTTATTGCTGGGGCGAGCTGTTTGGGCGGTGGCGCCAAGCGATGTTTGTCGTCTGGAAAGCCCGCCCGCCACTCGACTAGTGTGAAGGCGAACCCCATGTGGGGTGCTTGTGGAGAATTGAAAATGGAGCGACATCACAAAAGAGTCATCAATGCGAAAAGGCGCAAGCTGATTGCCGCCTATAAGCTGCCAGGTGCACCGGGCGCTACGCCGGTTGTGCCGCCGGGCACTGAGGATGATTGCAACGCGGCGGTGGTGAACAACGGTGTGATCTCGTTTGTTGAAGGCATATCCGCCTTGAACCGCGAGTACATCCGCAAGAGCTACCTGTTGGCGAGCAGCTACGTCAGCGACGTGTTGAAAGTGCAGCGTGGCACGCAGGCCTGGTACGACGAATTTATCAAGGTGATGATCAGTTTGGGCTGGCTGCCGCTGCGCAGCCGTTTCGAGCGGGTCAAAAGCTCGGGCAAGGGCCTGACCGTGCAACTGACAGCGCTGAGCATGATTGCCGCGATGCTGGCGTCGACCTCATTGGCCGGGCCATTGCTCGCTGCAATGCCAAAATTGGCGGCCGACGCACTGGAGGCCCTGAAGCAGCAACCTGCCTCATTCGAGCTGTTCAAGCGCAACAGCAGCGTGCATCAAGGCGGTGATTTCGGCCTGGCGTCCTGCGCCGAAACCGCTGGCGAACTGATGATGGTGCTGGTGACTTACAGCTCTCAAGGCGTGAGCAAACAGCTCGGGTTGCCGTTTCTGGAGTGGGACAGCGCCTCGTTCGAGGCCTTCAGCGGGCAGACCTGCCTGGTGCTGAATACGTCGGTGGTTAACGAAAAGACCCTGCAACTGATGCGCGAAAGCGCGGGTGACAAAGTGCAGTCGGCAATCGCCCAATACCGCATCTAGGGCAGCAGATAGCCGCGCACCCCGGTGAAGATAATTTGCGCGGCGAGGGCGCACACAAACAACCCCATTAACCGGCTGACAATCTGCAAGCCCTGGTCACCCAGAATACGTTCGATACGGTTGGACAGGTAAAGCACCACGCCCACCGTGAGGCTGGCCAGGGCGATGCTGAGTATGGCGGTGAGCTTGTCATCCCAATGCGGCTGGCTGACGCCCATCACCAGCAATGCACCGATGGTGCCGGGGCCAACCGTCAGCGGGATGGTCAGCGGCACGATGGTCACGTCTTGCTGCACGTTGTCGGTCTGCACGGTTGATTTGCCTTGGGCCATGCCCAAGGCCGAGATAAACAGCACGCTGCCGGCACCGATACGGAAGGCGTCTACAGTGATGCCGAAGACGCTGAAAATCACCCGACCGAACAGGTAGAGCAGCACGCTTGAAACGAGCGCCGCCAGCGCGACTTTCCAGGCCAGGCGGCGGCGTTCCTTGCTCGAATAGCCACGGGTCAGGCTGATGAAGCAAGACAGCACGAAGAACGGGCTGTAGAGCACCAGCATTTTCAGGTAAACGCTGAACAACACGTGGAGCATGAGGGCGGCTCGCGGGCGGGGAAGTTGGCTGAGTCTATCAGGGCACAGAGATCAAAGGTGGGAGGGGGCTTGCTCCCGATGGCGGTGGTTGAGTGACAGATCAACTGACTGTGGCACCGCTATCGGGAGCAAGCCCCCTCCCACAAGGGGCCGCATTTCAAGTCATGGTCAGGACGCCGCATGCTCCGGTCGCTGTTGACGCTGCGCCACCCAATACTCCACCAGTTCGCGCAATTGCGATAACTCCACCGGCTTGGCCATATGCCCGTCCATCCCGGCCTGGCGTGCGCGTTCTTTATGTTCCGACAAGATATGCGCCGTCAGCGCCACTACCGGTGTGCGAATACGCTGGTGGCTGACTTCCCACGCGCGTAGCTGTTGCGTCGCGGAGAAGCCGTCGAGGATCGGCATTTCACAGTCCATCAACACCAGGTCGTAACGCTGGGCTTTCATCGCCTCCAGCGCTTCTTCGCCGTTGCTGGCGGTGTCGGGGTTGAGGTTGAGCTTGCCGAGCATGCCGCGTATCACTTTGGTGGATATGCTGTTGTCTTCGGCCACCAGGATGCGGAAATCGCTGGGCACGGTCACGACTGCAGGCGCGCTGAGGGCGACGCGTGGCTGCACCACACCTTTGTTGCGTTGGGTCAGTTCATCGGCCAGGGTGGTTTTCAACGTGTAGCCAGCCACCGGCTTGGCGAGGATGCGCTTGATCCCGCAGTTGCGCGCGATGATCTTGCTCGGCGCGTTGCTGATACCGGTCAGCATGATCAGCAGGATGTCGTGGTTAAGGCTCGGGTCTTCCTTGATTTTTGCCGCCAGTTGCATGCCGGTCATGCCGGGCATGTTCTGGTCCAGCAGCACCACGTCGAAATAATCGCGCAGGTGCGCCTTGGTGCGCAGCAACGCCAGGGCTTCTTTGCCTGAAGGCACGGCGCTGACGTTCAGGCCCCAGGCGGTGCATTGCTGCACCAGCACTTTGCGGCAGGTGTCGTTGTCGTCCACCACCAATACGCGTGCGCCTTTGAGCGGGCCGTCGAGGTCGGAGGTCGGGTGTTCCAGGCGTTCCGGGTCCAGCGGCAAGGTTAACCACAAGGTACTGCCTTGATGGCTGCCGCTCTTGATGCCGAACTCGCCGTTCATCAACAAAATCAGTTGGCGGGCGATCACCAGGCCCAAGTGGCCGCTCAAACGCGTGGCCGACAGGAAGTTCTTGCTGTGCAGTTCGCTGTGCAACAACGCGTCGCGCTCGGCGGCCTCCATCGGCAGGCCGCTGTCTTGCACGGCGATGCGCAGGCGCGGCTTGGTACTGCGTTCGTCGAGGGCGACGACGATCAGCACTTCGCCTTCGTCGGTTTTTTGCAGGGCGTTTTCCAACAGGCTCAACAGTGCCTGGCGCAGGCGCGTCGGGTCGCCACTGATCACGCGCGGCACCTGCGGCTGGATAAAGCTGATCAGCTCGACGTTTTGCTGTTCGGCCTTGGCGCGGAAGATGCTCAGGCAGTCTTCGATCAGCGCGTTGAGGTCAAATTGCACGTCGTCCAGCTCGATCTGCCCGGACTCCAGTTTGGAGATGTCGAGAATCTCGTTGATCAGTGTCAGCAGCTCGTTGCCGGCGCTGTGGATGGTTTGCACGTAGTCACGCTGTTTCACCGACAGCGGCGTGCCCAGCAGCAGCTCGGTCATGCCCAGCACGCCGTTCATGGGGGTGCGGATTTCGTGGCTGATCTTTGCCAGGAACTCGGCCTTGGCGGCGATTTCGGCGTTGCTGGCGGCCAGGTCGCGGCTGAGGCTGAAGCGTGCTTCTACAAGCGCGCGCTGGCGTTCGCCCAAGGCCAGGCTCATCAGCAAGCCGCTGAGGCAGACAAACCCGAGCAGGGTGACGATTAAACCTTGTGGCGCCACCAGCGTCAGGCCGAGCAGGGCAGGCAGGATGATCAGTGTGCCGATGTTGAACACGACCATTGCGGCCACGAACAGACGCGCCGGCCGGTAGCCTTTCTGCCAGTGATAGGCCGAGACAAACAACATGCTCAGGCCAGCCAGTGCGACCAGGGCGTAGGTGATGATGTTCAGCGGCAAGGTGTTGACGAACAACAACAGCAGGCCGCACAGCACGATCAGCAGGATGTCGGCCATCAACAGCTTGTTCAGCGGGTGTGGGCCTAAAGGCATGAAAAACCGGTAGGCATACATCAGCCCGCACGGCGCGGTCAGCAGCAGGGCGAGGTAGGCGCCGGGGGTTTGCATGGCGTGCCAGTTCGGCAGCCACGGCCCCAACAGGTTGAGCAGCAGCGCCAGGCTGGCCATCAACAGCACCTCGCAGGCCGCCAGCCACAGGCTGCTGCGCGAGCGGTGGTAAGCGAAGCGCGTGAGGTTGTGCAGGATCAGCATCAACAGGCAGCCGAACAACAGGCCGTAAATCAGTGTTTGCGTCTGGTCCGCAGCGGCAAGTACCGCAGGTTCCAGGGTGATATAGGGGCGCAGCTCATGTTCAGAGACCAGGCGCAGGTAGACATCGAGGGTCTTCTGGCTTTGCGGCAGCGGCAGCATGAAATCGCTGCTGGGCAGTGGGCGCGCCGCCTGGGGCTGGCGGGTGCCGGTGTTTTGTTGTTCCACCAGCGTGTCGCCGTCCAGTACATAGAGGCTCAGGTGGGACAGGTCGGGGGCGAATACCCGCAGCACTTGCTCGTGCTTGCCGGGTTGCAGCTTGAAGCGCACCCACAACGCACCGTCCGGCTCGGCGGCGGTGATGCGGTCCAGTTCGATGGGGCTGAATTGGTTGATATAGCGCGCGGAGCGGATGTCGCTCAGTTGCAAGTCGGCCTGCTCATCAAGCAATACCGACCAGCCACTGCCTTGCGCGGCGGCCTGGGCCGGGAACAAGCAGAGCAAGGTCAGCAGGCTGACTGTGAAACCTATGGCGATCCTGAGCCAGCGCACGGCGAAATCCCTTCGTAGGTTGATGCACGGGTTAACTATGCGCGGGGCGACATGAGTACGGCAAGGGCCAGTGGCCCTTACCTAACCGAACGGATAGCGACTTGATTGTAGCTGTTCAGTTGCTCTCGCCACGTTCGCGGGCAATGGCGCGGTAGCCGATGTCCTTGCGGTAGAAGCAACCTTTCCAGTTGATTTTTGCGGCCAGTGCATACGCTTGTTGTTGCGCGGCGTCGACACTGGCACCCATCGCAGTGGCGCACAATACACGGCCACCTGCGGTTACAACATTGCCGTCCTTGAGCGCGGTGCCCGCATGGAACACCTTGCCTTCCAGCGTAGCAGCCGCGTCCAGACCTTCAATCACCTCGCCCTTGGCGTAGTCGGCCGGGTAGCCGCCGGCCGCCAGCACAATACCGACACTTGGGCGCGGGTCCCACTGCGCTTCAACCTTGTCCAGCGCTTGGGCCAGCGCCGCTTCTACCAGCAGCACCAGGCTCGATTGCAGACGCAGCATCACCGGTTGGGTTTCCGGGTCGCCAAAGCGGCAGTTGAACTCGATGACTTTCGGGTTGCCGGCTTTGTCGATCATCAGGCCGGCATACAGGAAACCGGTGTACACGTTGCCTTCGTCGGCCATGCCGCGCACGGTCGGCCAGATCACCAGGTCCATCACGCGCTGGTGAACGTCGGCGGTCACCACGGGGGCTGGGGAGTACGCGCCCATGCCGCCGGTGTTCGGGCCAGTGTCGCCGTCGCCGACGCGTTTGTGGTCTTGGCTGGTGGCCATCGGCAGCACGTTTTTGCCGTCGACCATCACGATAAAGCTGGCTTCTTCGCCGTCGAGGAACTCCTCGATGACCACGCGTGAACCGGCGTCACCAAAGGCGTTGCCGGCGAGCATGTCGCGCACCGCGTCTTCGGCTTCCTGCAGGGTCATCGCAACGATAACGCCTTTACCGGCGGCCAGGCCATCGGCCTTGATCACGATGGGTGCACCTTTTTCACGCAGGTAAGCCAGCGCCGGCTCGATCTCGGTGAAGTTCTGGTAGTCGGCGGTCGGGATCTTGTGGCGCGCCAGGAAATCCTTGGTGAAGGCTTTGGAGCCTTCCAGCTGCGCCGCGCCGGCGGTAGGGCCGAAGCAGTCCAGGCCACGGCTGCGGAACAGGTCCACGACGCCTGCAACCAACGGCACTTCCGGGCCGACGATGGTCAGGGATACATTCTGCTCGGCGAAGTCGGCCAACTGCTCAAGGGCCAGAACGTCAATGGCGACGTTCTCGCACTTGGCTTCAATCGCAGTACCGGCGTTGCCCGGCGCTACAAAAACTTTTTGCACGCGTGGGTCCTGGGCTACTTTCCAGGCCAGGGCGTGTTCACGGCCACCGCTGCCAATGATAAGGACGTTCAAGTCAGACTCCTTCGGAGGAAGTTACAAGCCGCAAGCTGCACGTTAGAAGCGATCTTGGCGCTTTGAAGTGCTGCATTCGGCTTTGAATTAGAGAGGCTGCAAACAACAGCAAAAGCAACACTGTTCTGCTTTTACTTGTGGCTTGCAGCTTGAAACTTGCAGCCCAACGTCAGTGGCGGAAGTGGCGCATGCCGGTGAAGACCATGGCGATGCCGGCTTCGTCAGCGGCGGCGATCACTTCGGCATCGCGCATCGAGCCACCCGGTTGGATCACGGCGGTAACACCGGCCTTGGCGGCGTTATCCAGACCGTCGCGGAACGGGAAGAACGCATCAGACGCCATCACCGAACCGGCGACCTGCAAGCCCGCGTGTTCAGCCTTGATTGCGGCGATACGCGCCGAGTTCACGCGGCTCATCTGGCCGGCGCCGACACCGATGGTCTGGCGGTTCTTCGCATACACAATGGCGTTGGATTTAACGTACTTGGCGACTTTCCAGGCGAAGATCAGGTCGTTGATCTCGTGCTCGGTCGGTGCGCGCTGGGTCACCACTTTGAGGTCGGCGCTGCCGATCATGCCGATGTCGCGGCTCTGTACCAGCAAGCCGCCGTTGACGCGCTTGTAGTCCCAGGCAGCGGCGCGGTCAGCCGACCACTCGCCGCAGGTCAGCAGGCGTACATTGGCTTTGGCCGCAACGATGGCGCGCGCTTCGGCGCTGACGCTTGGGGCGATGATCACTTCAACGAACTGGCGCTCAACGATTGCCTTGGCGGTCTCGGCGTCGAGTTCACGGTTGAAGGCGATAATGCCGCCGAACGCGGATTCGGTGTCGGTGGCGTAGGCCAGTTCGTAGGCCTGGCGAATGCCGCCTTCAGCGTCCGGGCTCACGGCCACGCCGCACGGGTTGGCGTGCTTGACGATCACGCAGGCGGGCTTGACGAAGCTCTTCACGCATTCCAGCGCGGCATCGGTGTCGGCCACGTTGTTGTAGGACAGCTCTTTGCCTTGCAGTTGGGTCGCGGTGGCGATGCCGACTTCGGCCGGTTTGGCTTCCACGTAGAACGCCGCGCTCTGATGCGGGTTCTCGCCGTAGCGCATTTCCTGGGCCTTGATGAACTGGCTGTTGAAGGTGCGCGGGAACTGGCTGCGGCCTTCGGTGCTGAGGGTTTCAGCCGCCTGGTTCACGGTGCCCATGTAGTTGGCGATCATGCCGTCGTAGGCGGCGGTGTGTTCGAAGGCCTTGAGCATCAGGTCGAAACGCTGGGCGTAGGTCAGGCCGCCGGCCTTGAGGCCTTCCAGCACGTGGGCGTAGTCGCTGGCGTTAACCACGATGGCCACGTCTTTGTGGTTTTTTGCTGCCGAGCGAACCATGGTCGGGCCGCCGATATCGATGTTCTCGATGGCGCTCGGCAGGTCGCAGCCTGGCTTATTGATGGTGGCTTCGAAGGGGTAGAGGTTAACGGCCACCAGGTCGATCGGCTTGATGCCGTGCTCGCTCATGATGGCGTCGTCGATACCGCGACGGCCGAGGATGCCGCCGTGGATTTTCGGGTGCAGGGTCTTGACCCGACCGTCCATCATTTCTGCGAAACCGGTGTAGTCCGCGACTTCTACTGCGGCCACGCCGTTGTCCTGCAGCAGTTTGAAGGTCCCGCCCGTGGAGAGAATTTCCACGCCCAGAGCTTCCAGCTCCCGGGCAAATTCGAGGATCCCGGTCTTGTCGGAAACGCTGATCAAGGCGCGGCGGATCGGCAGGCGGGTGGTCTGGTCGGTCATTTCAATTTCCATCAAAAGCAAAGGAGTCAGCAAAAAAGGCGTCCGTTTTTTACGCGGGCGCCTTTCTGGTTTGATTGAATGCTTACAGCAAATCGTACTGCTTGAGCTTTTTGCGCAAGGTGCCACGGTTGAGGCCCAGCAGCTCACTGGCTTTGGTCTGGTTGCCCTTGACGTAGTTCATCACGCTTTCGAGCAAGGGCGCCTCGACTTCGGAGAGCACCAGGTTGTACACGTCCGTGACGGAAGCGCCCTCAAGGTGGGCGAAATAATTGTGCAGCGCCTTCTCGACACTCCCGCGAAGGGTCTGGCCTTCTTCGCTCGGCGTGTTGAGGTGCTGTTTCAAATTGACGTTGTCGCTCACGGGTGTTGTTCCACTCACTAAAGTCTCGGTCATCATCGTCATGCGGCCACCCCCTCTCCGTCCCCTGTTCCCAGGCTCTTTTCACGCTCGCTGAAGAACTCTCGAACGGTGGCGACCTGTGCTTGCGTATCATCCAAACGATTGAAGTGGGCGCGAAACTCCCTGGCGCCCGGCAGGGTTGCGAGATACCAACCCACATGCTTGCGAGCAATGCGTACACCCATCACGTCTCCATAGAAGGCGTGCAGGGCGGCCAAATGCTCTAGCAGAATACGTTCCACCTCGACCAACTCCGGTGCCGGCAATACTTCGCCGGTACGCAAAAAATGCTCGATTTCACGAAAAATCCACGGCCGCCCCTGGGCAGCCCGGCCAATCAACACGCCATCGGCACCGGTTGCGTGCAGCACGCGCTGGGCTTTCTGGGCTGAGTCAATATCGCCATTGGCAAACACCGGCATCGACACCGCCTGTTTGATCGCGGCAATGGTGTCGTACTCGGCTTCACCGGTGTAAAGGTCGGCGCGGGTGCGGCCATGCACTGCCAGCGCTGCTATTCCTGCCTGTTCGGCGATCCTGGCCACCGTCAGGCCGTTTTTGTTGTCCCGGTCCCAGCCGGTACGAATCTTCAGGGTGACCGGCACATCCACTGCGGCGACCACGGCCTGCAGGATCTCGGCTACCAATTGCTCATCTTTCAACAGCGCGGAACCGGCGGCCTTGTTGCAGACCTTCTTGGCCGGGCAGCCCATGTTGATGTCAATGATCTGTGCGCCCAGCTCCACGTTGGCTCGGGCCGCATCCGCGAGCATTTGCGCATCACCACCGGCGATCTGTACCGAGCGCGGCTCGGGATCACCTTCGTGGATCATGCGCATCCGCGATTTGCGGGTGTTCCACAAACTCATGTCGCTGGTGACCATTTCAGAGACTACTAGACCCGCGCCCAAGCGCTTGCACAGCTGACGAAAGGGCTGGTCTGTGACGCCCGCCATCGGGGCGAGAATCAAGCCATTGTGCAATGTGTATGGACCGATGCGTACCGCCGACATAGGGCTTCCCTGTTGTGGGGCCGGATCATTAGAGTTCGAAAAAGGGTTGGCATGATACCCGCTCTCGATGACTGGATAAAGGCTGAATTGGATAAAATCTGAACAGTTATTTGTTTGTCGCGGTCGCTCTGGTTGCGCGGCGGCAAGTCAAAAATCCGCCGTCAAACCTCGGTGTGCGTGCCGTTTCACTCGGGCGAGTGGAAGCTCAGGCTGTAATTCACGGCTTTATTGCCGGGGTCGAGAATATCCAGGGAGATATGGATCGGAGTTTGCGACGGCATTTCGCTCACCCCGGCCAGCTCGCCACTCAGGTATTCGGCAGGTTTGAACCGACGACTGGCAATCAGGCCGCCGTTGAGGTCGGCAAAGCGCAGCTCAAGCAGCGGGAAGGGCTGGGAGAACGCCGCACGGTTGTAGACGATCGCATCCACTACCAGCGCCCCGGCGAATTCCGGGTTGCTGCGTACCACCAGGTTGCTGCTCTTGATGTGCGAAATATCGACGCGTGATGGCACCGTGCAGCCGAGGGTCGGGCACAGTTGCTGGAACCACGGGCGGTAAGCGTCCTGGCGCGCCAGGTCGCCGAACTGATAGGCGATGTACTGGCCCGCCAAGGCGGCGGCAGCGATCAGCACCAGCACTATCCACACCAGGCGGCGGCCGAAGCTCTGCGGGCGCTTCTGCGCGTAAAGGTGCAGTGGGTCGTCTTCCAGGTCTTGCAGCACCGTGTCGTGCACGCCAACGTCGGGGCTCGGGCGCTTGCGCCGCAGTGGCGGGCGCTCTTGGGCGTCCGACGCGTCGGCGGCTTTGGTCAGCAGCGTGAAGGGCGGGTCCCGATCGTCCTCATCTTCGTCTTCGTCAGCGGTTGAACGCAGCGGCGGCTCATCGTCGACAGCATCGGCGTGAAACGACATGGACGGTTCGGTGCGCGGCCGGGTCGTAGCGGCCTTGGCCGGTTCAGGTGCGTCTTGGGGGGCTTGGGCACGCTCGCCAGGCGGCTCGCTGAACAGGCTGGCGGCCCACTTTTCTTCCTCGGCCTTGAGGTGGTCGCGGCTGGCGCTGAGGGCGTCTTCCTTTAGCCGACGGTCGGCACTCGCTTGGCGACGCTCCGCGCCGGGCACATGGCTGTGCTGAATATCGCGGCGTTCCAGCTTGGCCAGTTCTTCGTCCAGGTCGAGGTTGTCCAGGTCCAGTGCTTCGCTGGTCCACTGCTTCTGGCTGATCGCCCGCGGTGGGTTTGACGCGGCCTCGGCCGTTGGCTGCGCGACAGCCGGTGGCTCAGGTAGCTGAGCTTCCTGAGCTTCCTGAACCGACGCGCTGGCGCGCTGTTCCAGCAACTGGCGAACCGCGTTGAACACTTGCAGGCACGAGCCGCAGCGCACCACGCCACGGGCCGCGCTCAGTTGAGCGTGGTTGACGCGAAAGCGTGCTTGGCAATGTGGGCACTGGGTGACGAAACTGTCGGTCATGCGGCCATCCGATTCAGGCAAGCGCTCATTCTAGCGCCGACGACCACTGATGCGTACCCAGCCATCACGGTTAGCAATAGGGTCCAGCTCGAAATCCTCGGCATAGGCCGCCGCCACGTCTTCACCTTGCTCGGCGAGGATGCCCGACAGCGCCAGGCGGCCGCCCGGCTTGACCAGGCTCGACAACTGCGGTGCCAGCGACACCAGCGGCCCGGCGAGGATATTCGCCACCAGCACATCGGCCTGCACCTGGGGCAATTGCTCCGGCAGGTACAGCGGGAAGTTGGCTTCAGGAATGTGGTTGCGCCCGGCGTTATCGCGCGAGGCTTCCAGCGCCTGCACGTCGATGTCGGTGCCCACGGCTTGCTTGGCGCCCAGCAGCAGCGCGGCAATCGCGAGGATGCCCGAGCCGCAGCCGAAGTCCAGCACGTTGCAGTCGGTCAGGTCCTGGCCGTCCAGCCATTCCAGGCACAAGGCGGTGGTGGGGTGGGTGCCGGTGCCGAATGCCAGGCCGGGGTCGAGCAGCAGGTTGACCGCCTCAGGTTCCGGCGCGGCGTGCCAGCTTGGCACGATCCACAGGCGCTGGCCGAAACGCATCGGCTGGAAGTTGTCCATCCAGCTGCGCTCCCAGTCCTGGTCTTCGATGACTTCGCTGTGGTGCTCGGGCAGCGGGCTGCCGGTGAGCAGTTGCATATGGGCGAGCACGGCGGCGGCGTCGGTGCCGTCTTCGAACAAGGCCAGCAAGTGCGTGTGCGACCACAGCGGCGTGGTGTTGAGTTCAGGCTCGAAGATCGGTTGGTCTTCGGCGTCCATGAAGGTCACGGACACCGCGCCGACTTCGAGGAAAGCATCTTCGTAGGTTTCGGCTTGTTCTGGGCTGATGGCGAGACGGACTTGCAGCCAAGGCATGGCGGGCACCTTTGAAAATAATGAGTGTGCAGCAGGGAAGGGGCTGCGAAAGCGCGCAAGTTTACGCGAGCGGCGGGCTTGTGGCGAGCGGGCTTGCCCCGTGTGGGAGGGGGCTTGCTCCCGATAGCGGTGTATCAGTCAAATAATCTTCAGCTGATATACCGCTATCGGGAGCAAGCCCCCTCCCACAAGGTTTTTTGGTGTTGTTGCTACCCCAGAAACAACAAAGCCGCCCGAAGGCGGCTTTGTTGGGTGGAGCACTTACTGGTTAGCCAGCTTGTGTTCCAGGTAGTGAATGTTCACACCACCTTCGCAGAAGCCTTCATCACGTACCAGGTCCCGGTGCAGCGGGATGTTGGTCTTGATGCCGTCTACCACGATTTCGTCCAGGGCATTGCGCATACGGGCCATGGCCTCGTCGCGAGTCGCGCCCCAGGTGATCAGCTTGCCGATCAACGAGTCGTAGTTGGACGGAACCTTGTAGCCGCTGTACAGGTGCGAATCCACACGTACGCCGTTGCCGCCGGGCGCGTGGAAATGCTTGACCAGGCCAGGGCTTGGGATAAAGGTTTTTGCGTCTTCGGCGTTGATCCGGCACTCAAGCGAGTGGCCGTGGATCTTCACGTCGTCCTGGGTGAAGGACAGCACGTTGCCAGCGGCGATGCTGAGCATCTCCTTGACGATGTCGATACCAGTCACCATCTCCGACACCGGATGCTCTACCTGCACGCGAGTGTTCATCTCGATGAAGTAGAAACGGCCGTTTTCGTAGAGGAACTCGAAGGTGCCGGCGCCGCGGTAGTTGATGTCGATGCACGCCTTGACGCAGCGGGCCAACACTTCCTGGCGAGCGGTTTCATCCAGGCCCGGTGCCGGAGCTTCTTCCAGCACTTTCTGGTGACGACGTTGCAGCGAGCAATCGCGGTCGCCCAAGTGGATGGCGTGGCCCTGGCCGTCGGACAATACCTGCACTTCCACGTGACGTGGGTTGGTCAGGTACTTTTCGAGGTAGACCATCGGGTTGCCAAACCAGGCAGCCGCTTCGGAGCGGGTTTGCTTGGCCGCCTCGATCAGGTCTTCTTCCTTGTGCACCACACGCATGCCGCGACCACCACCGCCACCGGCGGCCTTGATGATCACCGGGTAGCCGACTTCGCGACCAATGCGCAAAGCGGTGGCCTCGTCTTCAGGCAGTGGGCCGTCGGAACCTGGAACGGTAGGCACGCCGGCTGCGATCATGGCGTCTTTGGCCGAGACCTTGTCGCCCATCAGGCGAATGGTTTCGGCTTTGGGGCCGATGAAGGCAAACCCGGATTTTTCCACCTGTTCGGCGAAATCGGCGTTTTCCGCGAGGAAGCCGTAGCCCGGGTGGATGCCATCAGCGCCGGTCACTTCAGCAGCGGCGATGATGTTCGAGACTTTCAGGTACGAGTTCGTGGCCAGTGGCGGGCCGATGCAAATGCTTTCGTCCGCCAGTTTCACGTGCATCAATTCGGTATCGGCCGTCGAGTAAACAGCGACGGTCTTGATGCCCTCTTCCTTACAGGCGCGCAGGATACGCAGCGCGATCTCGCCGCGGTTGGCGATCAGGACTTTTTGCAGTTTCTTCGCAGGTTTCAACATCGAAGGCGCTCCGCGGTTCAAACGATGGTGAACAGCGGCTGGTCGTACTCAACCGGCTGACCGTTTTCTACCAGGATGGATTCGATGACGCCGGCTTTTTCGGCCGTGATGTGGTTCATCATCTTCATCGCTTCAACGATGCAGATGGTGTCGCCCACTTTCACGGTTTTGCCGACTTCAACGAAGGCTGGCGAGGTCGGTGCCGGGGTGCGGTAGAACGTACCGACCATTGGCGACTTGACCACGAAGCCGTTCAGCACAGGCGCTGCCGGTGCGGCTGGCGCAGCGGCAACCGGCGCGGCGGCCGGGGCAGCAGCGGCCGGAGCCGGTGCTTGCATCTGTGGCGCGTAGAACTGTTGGGCCGGGGTCTTGCTGTGACGGCTGATCCGTACGGACTCTTCGCCTTCCTTGATTTCCAGCTCGTCGATACCGGATTCTTCCAGCAGTTCGATCAGTTTCTTAACTTTACGGATATCCATGAATCATCAACTCCCAAGGGTCGGTCAGGGGCGCTTGGCCGGTTGTTCAAGCTGTTCCAGGGCGGCCTCCAGGGCCAGTCGGTAACCGCTGGCGCCAAGGCCGCAGATCACTCCTACCGCTACGTCGGAGAAGTAAGAGTGATGGCGGAAAGGTTCACGTTTGTGCACGTTCGACAAATGCACTTCGATAAATGGGATGCTCACCGCCAGCAGCGCGTCACGTAATGCAACACTCGTGTGCGTAAAAGCGGCGGGATTGATCAGGATAAAGTCCACGCTTTCGCTGCGTGCGGCGTGGATACGATCAATCAGTTCGTACTCGGCATTGCTTTGCAGGTAGAGCAAATGGTGGCCGGCATCACGCGCCCGCTGTTCCAGATCAAGGTTGATCTGATCCAGCGTAACTGCCCCGTAGACGCCCGGTTCGCGGGTGCCGAGCAGGTTCAGGTTGGGTCCGTGAAGAACCAGTAAGGTCGCCATCGGCTGTTCCTTGTTATTGATGTGGGTACGTCAGAACCCGGCGACTATGCCGCAAAGCCTTTGTGACTGTCCAGTTCTATGCAGTAGGCGGCACGATTAGCGAGGATTGCGCAAAATTTGTGACCGTGGCCCGGAATCCGGTCACCCTGTGGGATTAGTTGTGGGAGGGGGCTTGCTCCCGATGGCGGTGGGTCAGTCAGTTCATGTATCAACTGTAAAATTGCTATCGGGAGCAAGCCGCGTCCTATCAAACTACAAATAACCTATTGTTTTTTTATTGAAATTTATCCAAGTTTTTGGCTTTCGTTTTGAGTGCATATCCATTATTTGGGTTATGGCTTATATCGGTTTCGCTCTTACAGCGAGTCACTTTTGATAGATCCGGAAGCCGGCCCAGTCAAAAGTAACCAAAACGCTCTCGCCCCACCACTCGGTGCCTCGCTGTGGCTCGGCATGCCCTCACTCCGATATTACGGAGCGGGCCGCCGCGACGGGGCGTCCCTGCCCCGTCG